>CAZAMX010000273.1:0-3897 GCA_964486095.1 uncultured Acetatifactor sp.
AGTTTGGTATAATTGTTCCTCACGGCTATAATATAGGTATCAATAACATTAAGTCTAGTTCTGTAGAAAACGATTATGGCGTTAAGATTTCTGAAGAAAAGTTGCAGGAATTTTTCGATGAAAAAGGAATTGGGTTAAGAATTAAATATTTAGATGGTACACGTATCAATGAATTAGATTTAGATGTTAGATTTGCAAGGTATTTAAAAGAAAAAAAATATGTTATTTTAGCGTATAGTTATGGCGTACTCTATAATAAATTCAATCATGATAGTCTAGGACATGTTGCTTTATTAGAAAAAGTGAGTGGGGAAGATATTATTCAAATATATGATCCCGGTCCTGATGAAGCAGGGGTTAAGGAAATAAGTATTTTAAAGATGTATGATGCAATGAGAAAAAAGGGCGGATTATATATTATAGATAAAAGTAAGGGGGAAAAATGAAAAGAAAAGTAGTGGCTGAAAATTATTTGTGTTTCTTAGCATTATTAGAGATGGTAATTGAAAATGAACAAGGAGTTATGATTACCCAATATGATATGGCTGAAGAATTTGGTGTGACAATTCCAGTTGGCTATGAATTAAATGTTAATAACATATGTTATAGTAATAATGATAATGAATATGGGGTTCATTTAAATGAAAAAATATTAAATGAGTTTTTTGAAAAGAAAAATATTAATATTCGTGCGACATATTTCCATATAAATCCATTTGAAGATTTAGAGATAGATGAATATGATAAATTGGAATTGAGAAAAGGAAAGTATATCATATATACATATAGTTATGGAGATCTATTTCGTGAAAGTGATAAATTGGATATTGGCCATGTAGCACTTTTATGGGATGTTGTTTCAGAGAACGAATTATTGATATATGATCCTGGTCCGAGAAATGCAGGAATAAAAAAAGTAAATCGACATAATATGTATGATGCAATGAGATGTCGGCATAGCGGAATTTATGTATTGGAAAGAATAAAGGAATAGATAAGCAGTAGTAAGGCAGGTAGTATAGAATTCTTTAAGGGGGAGGGGTATGGAAGTATCCCCACCCTATTATTTTGCAAAAGGTTTCGGTTTTGCTATTTAGTATAAGAAGTAACTTTCACCGCATGTGGAGACGGTAGTATTGATGTCACGGGTTCGAGACTGACCGGCGAAAAAGTGTTTGATTTACGGGCTTTTCGAGCATTTCACCGTCAGCGGCGGAGAGCAAAATCGACTGCAAAAATCCCTCCGTGGGAACATATCAAAGGAAATGTGCGAATGATTGCACCGCGATGAAGAAATAGGGGATTCTGGATTTAAAGCAGGCATATCTATGTAAAGAATCAGAGATTAGGATTTTTTTAGATCAGCATGGGTTTTTGGATTTAGATAATGACTTATTGAGCTTCAATGGAAGAACGTACGATTTTATTTTCTATTCAGGAAAATCTCCAAGAACAGGCACGCGATGTTTATAGTACAATGAAATTACCCAAAAAGAGCGTCAGAATTCCCCATCTTCAGCAAGGGAATTTCCCCATAAAAAGCGGGACATATTGAAACCACCTTACATTACATTTATCCTTTGATAGAGACCAACCTATTCAAAGGAGGAAAGGAAGATGCTCGCTATGTCCCAGATCAATCATATCAAAGATTTGAGCAATTGTGGATACCGGATCAGTGAAATTTCGAAAGAAACCGGTACGGATCCCAAAACAATACGGAAATATCTCTCACAGGAGGATTTCTCCCCCACACCGCCTGTCATGGCGGAAAAACCATCCATTCTCGACCCGTTCAAGCCTGTCATCCGGGAGTGGATCGAGGACGACAAGAAACACTGGCGCAAGCAGCACCATACCGCCAAAAGGGTTTACGAGCGGCTGGTAGAAGAACAGGGGTATACAGGCAGCTACAGCATCGTGCAGCGCTATCTGAAAAAATGCAGGAGCCAGCAGGTGGAAAAGGCAAACCTTGAACTCATATGGGATCCGGGGCCTGCACAGGTGGATTTTGGCGAGGCGGATTTTATTGAAGCCGGGAAACCCTGCCGGAAAAAGTACCTTACCGTGTCCTTTCCCTACAGCAATGACGGCTACAGCCAGGTGTTCGGAGGGGAGACAGCGGAGTGTGTCTGCCAGGGGCTTTTAGATATCTTTGAGTTCATAGGCGGGGTACCGCCGCTGCTGATCTTTGACAATGCCACTGGCGTAGGCCGCAGGATCGGGGATACCGTCCATGAATCGGAGCTGTTCTCCCGGTTTCGGGCCCATTACCATTTCCGGGTCCGCTTCTGCAATCCGTATTCCGGGTGGGAAAAGGGCAACGTGGAGCGCAAGGTGGGTTACAACCGTGCCAATCTGTTCGTGCCGGTGCCCCATTTCACACAGATAGAAAAATACAATCAGAAGCTCCTACTGCAGCACGATAAGAAGGCGGAGGAACTCCATTACAAAAAGCAGGTACCGATCAGGGAACTGTTTGAAGAGGACAGGAAAGCCCTGCTGGTACTGCCGCCAAAGCGCTTCAATGTGTGCCGGTACGAATGGCTGCAGGCGGACGGCTATGGGAAGATATGCATGGACGGGAAACATTTTTATTCCACAGCACCTGAGAATGCACACCGTAAAGTCCTGACAGGAATCCGGGCGCATACCATAGATATCCTGACAGATGGAGGGCAGCCCATGATCAGCCATCGCCGGATGTTTGGCGAGGGCAGGACAGACGTCAGCGACTATAGCACCACCCTGGCAGTATTGATGAAAAATTCTGGTGCATGGCACGACAGCGGCCTGCGCAGGGAAACGCCTGACATTCTCCGCGCTTACATGGATGCCCAGCCAAAGGAAAAGCTGAAAGACTGTCTGCGGATCATGAACGAACTTACGGACCAGTACGGTTTTCAGGCCGCAGCATCCGCCATGGAGATGGCTGCTTCCCGGGGAAACGTGAACATATGCGACGCATCGGTTCTTGCGGCAAGGATAACAGGGTATGGGATCGAAACACCCCCGCAGCCGGGTCCCTCCCTAAATGTGTACGACGAAACTTTTTTACGGAAAGGGGGTGATGCATCATGATGACACCAAAAATGAAAGAGGATATCTGCATCCGCATCCTGGAAAGCAGCCGCCAGCTGTTCCTCTCTGCACGAATATCGGAATTGTGCAGGGAAAAAGGCACACAGAAACAACTGGAATTCGTGGAAGAACTTTTCCGGGAAGAGCTTGACCTGCGGGATGAGAACCGTCGGAACCGCCTGATAAAACGTGCCGGGTTCCCTGTATATAAAACATTTGAGGGATACAGCTATGACAGTGTAAAGTTTCCTCCTGCATTTGGCATGGAGGGACTTGAGCAGCTGGATTTCGTTCCGGAACGAAAGAATCTGGTTCTCTATGGACCGGTAGGGATCGGGAAGACCCATATGGCGATAGCGACGGGGGTGAAAGCATGTCAGCTGGGACATAAGACGAAATTCTATACTGTGACAGAGCTGGTGCTGAAGCTTTCGGAAGCCCGTAAGAACGGCACCCTGGAGCGGCTGCTCAAGGAGCTGCGTACCCTTGACCTTTTGATCCTCGACGAATGGGGCTATGTGCCGGTAGATAAAGACGGCTCCCAGCTGCTGTTCCGTGTGATATCAGACAGCTATGAGAGCAAGAGCCTGATACTGACGACCAATCTGGAATTCTCCAAATGGGGAGGGATCTTCACGGATGACCAGATGGCGGCCGCCATGATAGACCGTCTGGTGCATCACGGTCATCTGCTCATTTTTGAAGGTCGCAGCTACCGGATGGAACACGCGCTAATGCGTCAAGATGCTTGAGAAAATGTCTCGCTAAAAGCAGGGAAATTCCCTGTATGAAAAAAGGGAATTTTGACGCTTTTTT
>CAZAMX010000274.1:0-3870 GCA_964486095.1 uncultured Acetatifactor sp.
TCAAATATTCGATCTGGTAATCCATCACCCCATCCGATGTTACGGCTCCATACTGATCAAGATACCGCAGCAGATATTCCTGAAATAAAATGCGGCTCCACAAGTCCTCCGAGGGCTGTATGGGCATATTCCCGCAATTTATGTTTCCCTGCTCCATACGCCGGCTTATCAGCCCTGCGCTGTTCAGTGCCTTTGAAGAAAGGGCTTCCGTATTTTCAATCACCAGATGCAAAGTCCCTAATCCCCGTTTTGCATTAAGCTGTGCCGCAGGGTTTTCCACCTCCAATAATACACTTTCGTTTTCCGAAATCTGCACTTCCATACCGTCATATTCTTCCAACGCCTCGTCAAGCTTCTGACTTTCCGCCGCATAATCCGCCTCCGCCAGTCCGTTTACCTGCACCACCGTCATCCACTCCTGCACTTCCTCCAGCAAATTCAGCCCCACATCATTTTTCACTGCCTCTATTGCCATGCCGCGGAACACCGCGCCCTTTTCGTCTGTTAAAATTGACACTCCTGTCAGCTCCGCATCATCCACGCGCAGTCCCATGAAATCCCGATACAAATATTTTCCCAAAAGGACATGCTCCGTGCTCAAATTGCGTTTTAAATACTCCAGCAAATGTGCCTCCGTATTTTTTCGCCCGCATACCCTTGTTCCATATGAGGAATCAAGAGCAAACAGGTTAAAGCGGTTTAAAAGCTCCCGATGATATTCCGCCATAATATTCTGCATTCCAATTTCCGCTGCACAGGCTGATTCCATGGCGGCCCCGCCCCGCCTGGCCCCCTCGATCAGAGCCAGGTACAGGGACAGGATCAACGTCAGGCAGAGGGTCAGATATACTGTCAAATAACCGTTTTCTCTTTCCATTTATACTTTGCCTGTCTGGGAAGTGATCTTGTTAAAAAGATTGTTGACGATTTGTGTGATCTGATCTTTAAAAATGATTACCAGACCCACAAGAACCACGACGATCAAAATGACCTCCACAGTACCCATACCGTCTTCTTCCCGCAGAAGATCCCGCCGGTTTTTCAGCGTTCTTTGCTCCTTTGTTTCCTCAAATTCCGTATATTCCATGCACACTTGTGTCTCTTTCATCCTGTTTCCCCTTTCCTTATTCTTTTGATTCATTTTCATTTAGTGTCTCATTTTCGATTTGCTTTTTGATTTCAGATTGTGCCAAATGCCGGGACCATAATCATTACCATGATAATCGCCAGCATCAGCACCATGGGCACCAGCAGCTTTGTTCCCGCTTCTTCACCCAGCTTTTTCGCTCTGAGCAGGCTTTCTTCCGAGGATTTTTCCGCCTCTTCCCGAAGACGCTCAAGAAGCGTGCCGCTGCCCCTTTTCAAATTCTGTCCCAGCAGAGCAGCCAGCCGTATGTACTCTCTTAATCCCGTTCTTTTTCCGAAATGCTCATACGCGGCGCCTTCGGCTACGCCTGCCAGCAGTTCCCGGCATGTACAAAGCACTTCCTCGCATCCCGGCTTTGTTTTCAAGCCTTTTTTCACTTTTTTCTCATAATCACCCCCTATCTTTTGAAAGGCCCCGCGAATCGTCATTCCTGCCCCCACATAAAGCGCAAGCTTATGGACCAGTGCGGGATATTCCCGGCTTAATCCTTTTTGCTTTTTTTCCAGCGCCTTCTTAAGGTCCCTGTCAAAGGACAGATAGATCAGCAGAGCAACGGCCGGCGTAGCTGCCCAGATCCATGTACTGTAATCCTTGATCTCAAAGCTCCAGCTGACTGCATTTCCCTTCCATTCTTCGGGCAGAATCCATTCCTCCTCTCTCCGGCTGCTCTCTTCTCCTGCCAGCAGATACTCCTGCATCTCCAGATACTCCTGTTCCTCCGGCGTCAGACAGGCCGGCAGCACCACAGCCTCTAACTCCTTTGCTGTACAGAAGTCCTGATACCGCAGCCTGACACGTAAGCTCACCCTCGCCGGCTCGTCCACCTCCCCCACCCTTCCCCCGCAGTCCAAAATTTCCGCTCTGCTGCTCTCCCATTCCACCTCAAAGGGAAATCCTTCGTAGCCCTCTTCCATGCTCAGATCAGACCTGATATGCCGCATATCCTCATTATCATTTAAAATAAGCGCTTCCACATTTTCAAAAAACATCTCCGACAGCGCTGCGGTCTCTTCTGCCGTCAATGTTCTGGGATAAACCGGGATCACAAAGCTCATTTTATCCTTCCCAATGTCAGTCTTAAGCCGAACCTCCCTCTCGCCTTCCTCATAGCTGCCCCGGGACACAGTGCCGCCCTCCCCCACACGGGACTTTCCGGCCGCACTGATCTTTGCCAGAAGTCCCAGTATCAGCCCGGCTGCCAGAACGGCCAGGAACAGGGAAAGCTTTTTGACAAAATAGTCCGTCTTTACGCACTCCACTCTTTCCCCCGGGTGCAGCAGCGCCAGCTCGGATTCCACCTGCCTTCCGCGAAAAACAGGAAGCTTCAGAATACATGCCCGCTTGTACAAAAACAATGCCGCCTTTTTCATTCGTTCCATTCCTTTCCCATTTTTTTGATCACAAATTCTCCCAGCAGATAAGCGCTGATATATGCCCCCAGGCATCCTGTCATGATAAGGACTCCGTATAAATTACCGTATAAAATATCGAAATATCCCGGATTGGCAGCCCCTATATACACCAGTATGGCAAAGGGCATCAGCTTCATGATCGTCAGTTCCATTTTCTTTCCGCTTAAAAGTGTATCCACTTCTTTTTTCAGCTCCGCCTTTCTGCCGATCAGCTCTGAGGAAGCTTTGATGATTTCCGCCAAGTTGCCCCCGCTTCGCTTGGCTATGCAAAAAACCTCTGCAAACTGCATCACTTCCTCACAGCCGCTTCTTTCCCCGAAATCCGTCAGCAGCTCTTCCAGCGAAACGTTAATATGCAGTCCCCTGCGCACCACCTTAAGCTCTTCGCAGATCAAGGCATCCTTTCCATACATCAGCTCCATATCCTGTTCGCACTCCATAAAGGCATTTTCCACGGAATACCCTGCCCCCAGCAATGTGGATACCGTGAGAATACACTCTCTAAACTGTTCGGTCAGCTCTTCTCTTTTCCGTTCCCCCTTTCTGCACCGGAGCCTGCGGAAAAACACCACTCCCACCGGCAGGAGGGGCAGAGCCGCCCATACACTGCGATAAAAAAAGTATGCCAAAAACGCTACCACTGCCGTTGACGCAAGCACTGCCGCCGCGCACTCCCGGCGCTTCCAGTGATACTCATGGTAATCCGGCCGCCCTAAGCTTGTTTTCCTTTTGCAGTGTCCCCCTTTTATGAAATTCGCCGATAATGCGCCCTTCATCGTCTTCTCCCGCCTCCTCAAATTCAAACAGGGTGTTCAGTCTGATCTCATTTCCTTCCAAGCCAAGGATTTCCGCAATCTCAAGAACTCTCCTGGACCTGTCACGCAGTCTGCCCAAATGAACAATAACATCGATTCCCGATGCAATCTGCTGCCGGATCGCCGCCAGAGGCAGTTCCAGCCCCATCAGCACCATGCTTTCCAGCCTGGCCAGCATGTCCTTTCCGCTGTTCGCATGGCCCGTAGACATGCTGCCGTCATGCCCCGTATTCAGGCATTGCAGCATATCCACAGCCTCCGGTCCCCTGACTTCTCCAACGATGATACGGTCCGGCCTCATTCTTAAGGACGAGCGGATCAGTTCTCTGATGCCGATTTCCCTGCAGCCCTCCATGTTGCCGTTTCTGGTTTCCAGACGCACCAGGTTAGGCAGCCCCTGAAGCTGAAGCTCCGCACTGTCCTCAATGGTGATTACCCTCTCTTCCGCGGGAATAAACTGAGAAAGGGCATTTAAAAAGGTGGTCTTGCCGGAGCC
>CAZAMX010000275.1:0-3863 GCA_964486095.1 uncultured Acetatifactor sp.
ATTCCATCCTTCCTTCGGGATCCCTGCTCCCTTATTCTTAATCATTGCCCTAATCCAGCGAAATATGCGTTTTTGCCAGCTCCTCCAGGGCCTTCTTGCCCGCTATGACCTGATTCAGCGCATTTACATCACTTCCCAGTCTCGCGGAAAAATATTCATAACTGTTCTTTTTTACGGAAAAAAGAATATCATGAAAAGCTTTTTCCCTCTCCTGCTGTGTTCCCAGCTCCGGCAGACTGGTATTGAAAAGCTCTGCCGCCGCCTGCTGTTCTTCCTCATCCTCAAAGGTACTGATAATCCCTGCAGGATTAAAGCTTCCGCCGTCCATATCCGTAAACAGCCTTTCCGCCACCTTGCGGTACAGCTCTTCCGTAAAATCCTCGGCCGACAGATACTTCCTGATCTTCCCGAACGCTGCAGGCTCGTCCGTAATCCAGGTAAGCAAAAGCCTCTGAGCCTTTTTGGCACTCTCTTCCGGCCCGGACTTTGCCCGCACTCCGCTTCTTGGCCGCTCAATGGGTTTTGCCAGCCCTGTCTGCGCCGCATAGGACGCCACCAGCTTCCTCAGATTATCAATGCCGATAAAATATTTTTCGGCAATTGCCTGAAGATAATTATCTCTTTCCACATCTTCACTAAACTCACACAGTTTCTTTGCGATTTCCCGATGAAATCTGGTCTTGGACTCCGGGTCATTCATATCATACTGCTCTTCCAGAATCCTGACTTCAAAGAAAAAGCTGTTCTCCGCCCGGTCCAGACGTTCCTGAAAGGCATCCTTCCCCAGCGCCTTCATAAATTCATCCGGATCCTTGTAAGGCCTCATATCAATGACCTTCGCAGTCAATCCCGCATCCCGCAGGATTCCGATACCGCGCAGCGCTGCCTTAACACCGGGGCCGTCGCTGTCATAGGCCAGCAGAACCAGATCTGTATACCGCCGCAGCAGATTGGCCTGTTCCGGCGTAAATGCTGTTCCCAAAGACGCCACCGCCTGGGTAAAACCCGCCTGGTGCATGGATATAACGTCCATATATCCTTCACATATAATGATATTGCCGCTGCGGGCCGTTCTGGCAAAATTTAATCCGTACAAATTCCGCCGCTTGTCAAACACCGGCGTTTCCGGAGAGTTCAGATACTTGGGCTCCCCCTCCCCCATGACCCGGCCTCCGAAGCCGATCACCCGGTTGTTTACGTCCTGGATGGGATACATGACCCTGTTCCAAAACTGGCTCACCAGCCCATAGCGTTCGGAATGGTTCGCCAGCCCGGCCTCCTTGATCAGCTCATCCTCAAACCCTTTGCTTCTAAGGTACTGTACCAGTTCGGCGCCGTTCTTGCCTGCGTACCCTAAGCCGAAGCGGTGAATGGTCTCCCCGGTAAGCTTCCGCTCCTGCAGATACCTGCTGCCCGCCTCCCCATGCGGAGAGCGAAGCTTAAAATAAAAAAACTTTGCCGCCTCCTTATTCACTTCAAGAAGCCTGGCCCGCCGGCCGGCCCTTGCCTTCTGTTCTTCCGTATATTCCAGTTCCGGCAGCTTCACTCCCGCCCGATCCGCCAAAAGCTTTACCGCCTCCGGAAAGGAATAATTTTCATACTGCATGACAAAGGTATAAACATTGCCACTGACACCGCAGCCGAAGCAGTGATACATCTGCTTGCTGCCGGAAACGGAAAAGGAGGGAGTCTTTTCTCCGTGGAAGGGACAGCATGCCCAGTAATTGCCGCCCTTCTTCTGCAGTCTGACATACCCTGATACCACATCCACTATGTCGTTTTTTGCTCTAACTTCTTCCACTAGTTCTTCAGGGTAGTACATTTAACCTCCAAAGCGGTCCACCTGCAGGTGAACACTAATTTACAATATCCAGGATTTCGGTATGTATATCCTCTCATAAAGAGAAATTGCAAAACGGTCCGTCATCGCCGCCACATAGTCGCAGACCACCTGCTCCCTGGGTTCGCCCTCCGAAATCAGCAGCAGGAATTCCTCCGGCATATCGTCAATATGCTTCATGAAATGCTGATACAAGGTCTCTGTCAGCATCTCCGCCTTGCCTTCCTCGCTTTTTGCGATAGGATTCTGGTAAACATTTTCAAACATGAACTGCCGCATCTTCTTCATTGCGTCCTCTATGGCCGCAGACATGCGGATGTCATTCTTTTCCATGCTGTTGGTCACAATATCATGGACAAAATGATCCAGCCGCTCGCTGGGCGTAGACCCAATGACATCACGGATCTCCCGGGGTACATCCGACTCCTTCAGGATACCCGCACGCACGGCATCATCCATGTCATGATGGATATAAGAAATTTTGTCGGACAGCCTGACCACCTTGCCCTCCAATGTATGAGGCTTGCCGATGGTTTGGTGGTTGAGGATACCGTCCCTGACCTCAAAAGTCAAATTCAGTCCCTGACCGCCCCGCTCCAGCCTGTCCACGGTACGAACACTCTGACTGCTGTGCTCAAACCCAAGAGGACAGACCCTGTTTAACGCCCGCTCCCCCGCATGTCCAAAGGGCGTATGTCCAAGATCATGCCCCAGGGCAATGGCCTCCACCAGATCCTCATTCAGCTTCAGAGCCTTGGCGATGGTCCTGGCATTCTGCGACACCTCCAGGGTGTGAGTCAGTCGGGTGCGGTAATGATCGCCTTCCGGTGACAAAAACACCTGTGTTTTATCCTTTAATCTGCGGAATGCCTTACAATGCAGAATCTTGTCCCGGTCCCGCTGGAAAGCAGGGCGTATGTCGCACTCTACTTCCGGCTTTAATCTTCCCTTTGTTTCCATGCTCAGGGAGGCATAAGGGCTCAGATACTCCTTTTCGCGCTGTTCCAGACTCTCTCTGATCGTCATACTGCCTCCCCTCTAATATCACCGAAAACGAAAATTGCCGAAATCAATTAGAAATTCTTCTCATTTTATATATTCTGCACAAAACTCCAAAATCCTTTTTATTCTTTTCATTTATTTTTTCATCCGTATTTCCGGCCTTGCACGGCGTCCGTTACCGGCAAATATCGTAAATAAATTCCGCATTCTTATTCATCGCTTCTCTGGCTGTCTTTACAGGGGACATTTGAAACACATGCCACATACCCGGATAAATATCCATCCTTACCGAGACGTTTGCATCCACAAATGCCTGGTGAAGACGTATGGAGTCGCTGAGCAGAATCTCGTTTTCGCCTACCTGTATATAAGTGGGCGGAAAACCCTCAAAATTACCGAACAGGGGCGACACCATAGGATCCTGCAAATCCTGGCCACAAGCGTATGCGGACACCATTCTGTCTATATAGGGTTTATTCAGCACGGGATCAAGAGCCCCCTTGCTCTCAAAGGACTCTCCCGAGGAGGTAAGGTCTGTCCAGGGAGACATCAGCACCAGCCCTCTGGGAAGCAGTCTCCTCTGTTCTTTCAGCTTTAAACACAGCGCCAAAGCCAGATTCCCCCCGGCAGAATCTCCCGTCAAAATCACATCTCTCGCCCCGTATCCCAACAGCATCAGATAATTCCAGGCCTTCATTGCATCCTTTATGGCCGCAGGATAAGGATTTTCCGGGGCCAGCCTGTAATCAAAGCATAGTACATCCATGGATGTGGACTCTGCCAGCTTGGAGGTCAGGGTTCTTGCATAAAGACAGCTGCCTGTGGAATATCCGCCCCCATGGCAGTGCAGCAGCACATATTTTTTCATGTGCGCCCTGTTCACGCCGACCCACTCTCCGTATATGCCCTCTATATCCACCTCCCGATAACTGACGGCCTTTGTATTGCCTAAAAAGGAACCGATGGCATACTGGGACTGCCTGTTCTTCTCCACATCAGTATGCTCCACAAGGCAATGATC
>CAZAMX010000276.1:0-3845 GCA_964486095.1 uncultured Acetatifactor sp.
CCAGAGCCGTTGCAAGAATGGTCAGGCTGCCGCCCACACGCATATTTCTTGCTGCACCGAAAAACCTCTTGGGCATATGCAGAGCCGCAGGGTCAAGGCCGCCGGACAAAGTACGCCCGCTGGGAGGAACTACCAGATTGTATGCCCTTGTCAGACGGGTGATGCTGTCTAAAAGAATGACCACATCCTTCTTATGCTCCACCAGCCTCTTGGCACGCTCGATCACCATCTCCGACACCCTTTTATGATGCTCCGGCAGCTCGTCAAAGGTGGAATAAATAACCTCCACATTTTCTCCGTGGATGGCTTCCTTAATATCCGTCACTTCCTCTGGCCGCTCGTCAATAAGCAGAATCAGCATGTGCATGTGAGGATTCGTGCGCAAAACGGACTTTGCCACTTCTTTCAGCAGCGTAGTTTTTCCGGCCTTTGGCGGCGATACGATCATGCCGCGCTGCCCTTTACCCACAGGGCTTACCAGATCCATAACCCGCATAGCCACACTACAGCCCGGCATTTCCAGCCGGATGCGCTCATTGGGAAAAATCGGCGTCATATCTTCAAAGGCTACCCGCTTGGCGGATTCTTCCGTGGTATAGCCGTTGATGGTACGGATAAAAAGCAGGGCACTGAATTTTTCCTGCTGGGTCTTCACCCGCTTGTTTCCCTGAAGTATGTCACCGGTCTTTAAACCGAAGCGGCGGATCTGACTGGGTGCCACATAGACATCATTCTCTCCGGGAAGATAATTTTCACAGCGAATAAAGCCATAACCGTCCGGCATGACCTCCAGGATACCGCTGGCCTCTTCGCCGCTGTCCAACTCCTTAGGATAGGTTTTTTCGTCATAAACCTCGTTGCTTCTGACGGGGCGGGACATGGCAGCCCCTTCCGCCGCCGGCGCCGCATTTTCCGGTCTTACAGGCGCCCCTTCTGCCTTGGGGATAAATTCATTTTTTACCGTGCCGGGAGTATTTGTGTTTTCCGTGCGGCCGGCGGCCTCGCTTCGCCCTGCGTTTTCGGTATGAGACGGTGCCTCGCTGCGAACCGGATTTGTTCCCCGCTGTGATACGGGTCTGCCCGTCCCGGAGTTCTGACGCCTGTACGCAGGCTGCCGGCCGACGCCGCCTGTGGACCTGGCTGTTTCCTGAGCCTTCATCTCCTGAGACCCGGCATTCCGGGCCGTTGCTTCCTGGGACTTTGCCTCCTCGACCTTTGCTTCCTGAACCTTTGCTTCCTGGGTCTTTGCTTCTTGAGCCTTTATTTCCTTTTCCTGATCCTCCAGCTTCTTAAGCCTCTCGTCCTCCGCCAGCATCGCCTCTATGATCTCCGCCTTCTTCATCGTCGAAGTACCTTTAAGCCCTCGCACCTTGGCAAGCTCCTTTAGCTGTACAAGTGCCAGCGATTCATATTTTTCTCTCATAAACTCCTCCTCAACCAGATAAACTTAAACGCAGCTTTCAAATCCACAATCCAAAAACGGGGATGGCAGCAAGATGTTTATCGACATGCTTCCTTGACAATTTAATTTGAACGGCTTATCATATACATTATTATAATACACTTTTCCTAAAATAGGAAGTCCTATTTTTCAGCAGCCGTTTCGCGGCATGCTTCGTCATTGAAAACACATAAAAGAAAGAGGTACTGCCATGACCAACAACGAAAAAGCTCTGCTGATGCACGAAAAATGGAACGGGAAACTGGAGATCGTCTCCAAGTCCCCTGTAAAGTCCAGGGAGGATCTGGCCGTAGCCTATACTCCCGGAGTGGCGGAGCCCTGCAAGGTCATCGCCGGGGATAAAGAAGCGGCTTACAAATATACCATGAAGGCCAATACGGTCGCCGTGGTTTCCGACGGAAGCGCCGTCCTGGGGCTGGGCAACATCGGCCCTCACGCCGCCATGCCCGTCATGGAAGGAAAGGCCGTGCTGTTTAAGGAATTCGGCGGTGTCAACGCAGTGCCCATCTGTCTGGACACTCAGGATACCGAAGAAATCATCAAGGCTGTCACCTGGCTGGCGCCCGGCTTCGGCGGCATTAACCTGGAAGACATCAGCGCCCCCAGATGTTTTGAGATTGAAGAAAGGCTGAAGGAAATACTGGATATTCCCGTATTCCATGACGATCAGCACGGTACGGCCATTGTAGTCCTGGCCGGTATCATCAACAGTCTGAAGGTGGTGGGAAAGAAAAAGGAGGACTGTCTGGTAGTGGTAAACGGCGCCGGAAGCGCCGGCGTAGCCATCACCCGGCTGCTGCTGACCTATGGTTTCCCCCATATTACCATGTGCGATAAAACCGGAATTCTGTCCGAATCCACGGAAGGTCTAAACTGGATGCAGCAAAAAATGGTTAAAGTGACGAACCTGGCCCGTCAGACCGGCACTCTGGCAGACGCCCTGAAGGGCGCGGACATTTTTATAGGCGTCTCCGCTCCGAATATCGTTACCCCCGAGATGGTGGCTTCCATGAATCGGGACGCCATCCTCTTTGCCATGGCCAACCCGGTTCCCGAGATCATGCCTGACGCCGCCAAGGCTGCCGGCGCTAAAATAGTGGGCACGGGCAGAAGCGATTTCCCCAATCAGGTCAATAATGTGATTGCCTTCCCCGGTATCTTTAAAGGCGCCCTGGAGGGCAGAGCCACCCGGATTACGGAAGAAATGAAACTGGCCGCCGCTGAGGCCATAGCCTCTCTGGTGCCGGAGGATAAGCTGAGCGACGAAAACATCCTGCCCGAGGCCTTTGACCCTAAGGTAGTGGAGCTGGTGGCTCAGGCGGTCAAATCCCATATCCGGTAAAAAAGCGCGGGAATAAAGGAGTAATATGATACAGGATTCGCTGACTCTTAACAAACTAATCGTACTGTATATGCTGGACCGGGTAGCCTTTCCCATGACGGCCGCCCAGGTCAGCGACTTTATTCTCGGCCGGGAATATACCGTTTTTCTCACCCTGCAGCAGGTCATCGGTGAACTGGCCGAAACAGGCCTGATCTCTTCCAATACCATTCTCAACCGGACTTATCTTTCCATCACCGATGAAGGGCGGGAAACGCTGAAGCTGTTTCGGAATCGGATCAACATAGCCATCAGGCAGGACATCAATACCTACCTGCGGGAAAACGAATGTGCCCTGCGCAATGAAGTTTCCATTTTAGGCCGTTATTACAAAGCCACCTCCGGAGAATATGAAGCACGACTGACGGCAAAGGACAGAGACATCAGTCTGATCGACCTCACCCTCTCCGTTCCCGATGAAAGCACTGCCGCTGCCATCTGCGAAAACTGGCAGAAGAAGAACCAGCAGATCTATCAGTATCTTACCAAAGAGCTGTTTTGATTTATCTACAACTTGAACAGACATCGGTTTGGCCAGATTCAGTAAGACAGTTCATAGCAAACAATACATATACACCACTGGATATGTTTCAGACAGGTAAAATAATCCACAATATTTTATCAAAAATGGGTAATAAGCGAAAGACAGCTGAATACAAAAAGTCTACAATTCGCAGACTATTTTGTATCCAGCATTTTTGCCACCTCAGCTTCCAGAGTCTCTATTGTAGGAAGGCTGCGTTGATATTCTTTACTGAGAGCTTTGCTTAATTCGTATTCCGCAATACCAATCGATTGTGAAACTTCCTCCAAAGAATATTCTGCTACCACGTTATCCTTATCCTTGCAAATAAGCAAACCTATGGCCGGATTGTCACCAACTCCTGTTAATTGCTTGTTAACTGCGGTAACATAAAAATTTAATTTTCCGATATACTCCGGCTCAAATCTTTGGGTTTTAAGCTCTATGACAACATAGCAGTGCAGCTTAATGTGATAGAA
>CAZAMX010000277.1:0-3831 GCA_964486095.1 uncultured Acetatifactor sp.
GCAAACTCAACCCCCGCACTGCGCACCTTATCCCAGTCTATCTCACCGTTACACTTTGAAACATCAATCCCCACATGGCTGTTGCCTGTAGTATTCTGCAGTTTTTTAATCTCTGACCTATCCGCGTCCTCCATCGCGTCCGCCACTCCGGTATCCTCCGCCTCCGCGTCAATATCCGCTTCCGTCTTTAACAGCAGGGAAATATCGTCGAGAGCCACATATTCCACCTTATCCTTCACGTGTACCCGGGTCTCGTTTTCCGGAACCCGGTAGCCGTCAACAGGACGCAGCTTCACATAATAATCCCCCGATGCCAGACCTCCTATATAGATGATGCCGTCCATATCCAGGTCCTTGTACTCTCCAAGGCCTTCCAGCTCCACATAAAAGCTTTCTCCCTTTACCGGATCGCCGGATATGTCCACAATCTGAATACGCAGGTCCTTTTCCACGGAAGTCACCACTAACGACAGCCTGACGGACTCGTCCCTGGCCGCCTCCAGAATAGGGTTTACCTCAGGATCAAAAAAGGTATTGTCCTTCAGAAAAGCCGAAAGATCATTTCCGATCTGCCCGCTTCCCTCTTTCTCCGGAATTTCTTCCGTTCCGGTGCTCTCCGGCAGAGGTGCAGGCCTTCGAGGCTCCCTTTCCCGGTTTGTATAAAGCACCAGCAGCGCCACCAGCAGGATCACCACCAGAGAGGATAAAATTGCCATCTTTCGCAGCTTAGAGTCCATTTGCCACCTCAACCAGATATTTTCCGTAATTGGTCTTCATCAGCGGCTCTGCCAGTTTCAACAGCTGCTCCTTGTCAATAAAACCCCGCCTGTATGCAATCTCTTCAATGCAGGAGATGTACAGCCCTTGTCTCTTCTGAAATGCCGCCACAAAATCGCAGGCATCTAAAAGCGCGTCATGATTTCCCGTATCCAGCCAGGCAAATCCCCTGCCAAGAGTCTCCACATGGAGCGTCCCCCTGTTCAGATACTCATTGTTTACAGTCGTAATTTCTATTTCACCCCTGGCAGAGGGCTTTACGTTCCTTGCAATCTCCACCACGTCGTTGTCATAAAAATACAGCCCCGGAACCGCATAGTTGCTCTTGGGATGCTCCGGCTTTTCCTCGATGGAAAGAGCCTTTCCGTCCCCATCAAACTCCACCACCCCGTACTCTCTGGCGTCACGCACATAATAGCCGAAAATAGTGGCTCCCTTCTCTCTGGCCGCAACCTCCCTTAAAACCTTGGAAAAGCTTTGCCCGTAAAAAATATTGTCACCCAGCACAAGCGCCACCCTGTCACTGCCGATAAAATCCGCACCGATAATAAAGGCGTCAGCCAATCCTCTGGGAACCTCCTGCACCGCATAGGAAAACTCCATGCCCAGCTGATGTCCGTCTCCCAAAAGCTCTTCAAACACCGGAAGATCCCTGGGGGTGGAAATAATCAAAACCTCCCTGATCCCCGCCAGCATCAGCGTAGACAGAGGATAATAGATCATGGGCTTGTCATACACCGGCATAATCTGTTTGGAAACCGCCTTTGTCAGCGGATAAAGCCTTGTTCCGGAACCTCCCGCAAGTATTATTCCTTTCATTCTAAACCTCCGTTTTCCTTATTTTTACACTTTCATACATGCCGCCAAGAGGGGGCGATGCCCACCTCTTTGTGTCGGCACAAAAAACCAACGAAAGGGAACGACATTCATCGTTCCCATTTTCAGCACTCAACCAGAATCAAGGAGAATTCGCTTGCGAATTCTCCCAGGAGTGAAGATTTTCTTAGGTCGAAGACATTCGACCTTAGAAAATCTTCACTCCTTGTACATATCCGCATAATACTTCTGATAATCTCCGCTGGTCACGTTTTTCATCCAGTCTTCATGCTCAAAAAACCATTGTATTGTCTTCCGGATTCCCTCCCTGAACATGGTATCCGGCTCCCAGCCAATCTCCGCCTTAATCTTGTCCGGAGCAATGGCATACCTTCTGTCATGACCCTTCCGGTCTTCCACATAGGTAATCAGATCTTCGTTGACATGAGCCTTCCTGGGATCCCCCTCAGGCAGCATCTCCTGCAGGGTTTCCAGAATGATATGAATGATCTCGATATTCTGCTTTTCGTTATGGCCGCCGATATTATAGGTTTCAAACAGTCTGCCCTGCTCCTGTACCATGTCGATGGCCTTGGCGTGATCCTCCACATACAGCCAGTCTCTGACATTTTTCCCATCGCCATACACCGGCAGCTTCCTTCCCTGCAGAGCATTGTTGATAATCAGCGGAATCAGCTTCTCCGGGAACTGATAAGGGCCGTAATTATTGGAGCAGTTGGTGATATTGGCCGGAAAGTGGTAAGTATCCATATAGGATTTTACGAGCATATCCGAACCTGCCTTGCTGGCCGAATACGGGCTGTGGGGATCATAAGGCGTGGTCTCATAGAAGAAAGCGTTATCATCCTCCGGCAAAGAACCATACACCTCATCCGTGGAAACATGCAGGAACTTCCTGTCCTCTTTAAAGCTTCCGTCCGGCAGTTCCCAGGCTGCCTTTGCACAGTTCAACATCACCGCCGTTCCCAGCACGTTGGTCTGCACAAACACCTCCGGGTTTTTGATGCTTCTGTCTACATGACTTTCCGCCGCGAAATGCACCACCCTGTCAATATCATTTTCTGCAAAAATCTTGGCAATAGCCTCCTTATCGCAAATGTCTGCCTTTACAAAGGTGTAATTGCTTCTGTTTTCAATATCCTTTAAATTTTCCAGATTGCCGGCATAAGTTAGGGCATCCACATTGATAATCCTGATACTGTCCCCGTACTTGCGAAACATGTAGTGAATGTAATTGGAACCGATAAATCCTGCTCCACCCGTAACAAGATAAGTCCTCATAAATGTGCTTTCCTTTCCATTCGGCAACTCCCAGCTCCGAATAAAAACATCATAACACATTTGTTACGGATTTCCAAATACTTTTATTCTTAAGAATACTTTGCGTTTTTATGAAGCAGTCATTCACATGTCAGCCGTTCTAGTACCCCAGATAGCTTAAGTTCATATCCACGTCTCCGCTGATACCGGATACCTTGCCCGTGGACCTGTACTGCCACAGATCATATCTGCCGGTATAGGTAGGAGTCTGGGCATACTGTGCCAGCCAGATCTTATATGCGCTTAAGGCGCCTGCATCCATTTTGGTTTCCAGCCAGGTCTTGTTTGCATAAATGCCGGCGGTGTACCCGCTGTTCTGAATCGTCTGGCAGAAGGCTCTGCATACTGCCGTTCTGGTCTCCTTGCTGATGGAATCGCCCCGTCCGCCGCTGGACTCCACGTCCAGAAATACCGGATAGGAAATCTTGTAATTCTTGATCAGTCCCAGCACCATGGATGCTTCTTCCACCGCCTCACGCTCGTCAACCGCCTGGGTAAAGAAGTACACGCCCACCTTCAGGCCCGCTGCAGATGCCCCCTTAATATTGGCCTGGAACTTGGGATCTTCTATCAGAGCACCCTTGGATGAACCCCTGTAGCCGCAGCGGATGATCACATAGCTGACCCCTGAATTCTTTACGGCATTCCAGTCAATCGTGCCGTTCCATTTTGATACATCTATGCCCAGCGTGCCGTTTCCCGTCACCAGCGTGCCGTCTCTGGCAAAGGTATATTTCGCGCCCTGGATAACCTGCTCACCGGTCACAGCATTTCCTTCTGCGGTAAAATAATTCACATGGCCGCCAATGGTCTGCCATCCGTTATACTTCACATCTCCCTTGATATAAATCTTCTCATGGGTGAAGTAATCCGCGGAAACCGCCTGCCTGTATTCCC
>CAZAMX010000278.1:0-3828 GCA_964486095.1 uncultured Acetatifactor sp.
AGAGCATTGTCATGGTTACCCATGATATGAAGTCAGCTTTGCGGGGCAGCCGCATCCTTTATATAAAAGACGGTAAAATTTTTGGCGAGTGCAATCTGGGAAAATTTGATCCGGATAATATCGAAAGAACCGAAAGCTTTGAAGCATTCATTACGGAAATGGGGTGGTAGTAATGAATAGAATCTCAATGCTGATTGCACATAATCTGAAGAAAGCAAAAGGGCAGTATTTATCCTTTGGCCTTATTATCTGTTTGACGGCAGTGATTATGAACATTGCGCTTGTACTTGCCTTTCAGACTTTTCCTGCTTATGACAGCCTTTTTTCCGAGCTTGACACGGCAGACATTAACTTTATGATTTCACGGCTTCAGGATGACAGTGAAATCCTTACCGAGATCGAAAAAATCGAGGGAGTATTAAAAGCAGAAAAGCACAGCGGTGTATTTGTCAGTGCTACGGTTCGCGAATTTGCAGATTCGGATTTTGACATGAATACGGTTTTTTATAATCTTGACGAGGCAAGAACACTGAATTTGCTTGATGTTTCTGCAGATATAAAAAGAGACAAGGCCGCCGTTTATATACCGGTGTACATGAAGGCGCTGGGCGGTTTTCGCGAAGGAGGCAATATTACTTATTCCGTTGACGGCAGGGAATATACTTATGAAATAGGCGGAACCGTGTCGGAAATGCAATATGGAAATTACGGTACCGGGCTGATCGGCGGATATTTTCCGGCAGCTGTCTTTAAAAGCTTTGCGGATGAGCAGCAGGGACATATTGTTGCGGAATATTCAATAAGAGCTGCTGACAGTGCAGATTTGGTTCAAATCAAGAATGCCATAACCGGGGTCCTGAAGGACAAAGGAATTACCGCATTAAATATCAATGACAGAACTGCCGCCAAGCAGACCAGAACCATGGTCTGTACGTTGCTGATTGTCATATTTCTGGCGCTGGCAGCAATTATATTGGCGGTAAGTATTTTCCTGAGCAGTTTTCGAATCCGCAGTGCGATAGAGGATGAAATGGCACAAATGGGGGTTCTGAAAGCGCTTGGGTTTACGAGCAATATGATTGTCTGTTCAGCCGTCTGCCCATATACGCTGACGGGCATCGTTTCCACGGGAATCGGTGCGGCGTTATCTTATGCCGTTCTGCCCGGTGTGGCGGCAATTTTGGCAATTCAATCAGGGTTTACCTATACGCCGCACTTTGATGCCGCTGCTTTGCTGATTGTGATTATATTGCCCGTATTGGTTATATTTTTCTTCGCTTATCTTTCCGCAGGAAAAATATATAGATTAGAGCCGATTGACGCCATAAGGGGAAACACCGGAAACGGAAATGCAGGGCAAAATATATTGCTGTCGGCTTTGTCGATTGGAATTATGGTGCTGCTTTCCTTTGCGGGGACGCTTTTTTACAATGTAAGCTTCAAGCCGGACAATTTTATGAATACTCTTTCCGAAGAATCTCCTTCGGTTATTTTCATGGCGCAGAAGGATAAACTATCGGAGTTAAAGAAGCTTCTTTGGGAGGACAGCCGGGTAAAGCTGGTTTTGGAATATGCTTCGGCCTCTGTAAGCTACGCAGACGGAAGTCTGACTGCTTTTGTATGTGAAGATTTTGAAAAGGTAACAAACAATATATGCTATGAGGGGCGCAGTCCTGCCGGGGAAGAGGAAATTGCCGTGGGAAACAGCCTGGCGGCCAGTTATCCCCTGGGCAGCAGGATAGAGATTGCCGGCCCTGATCAATCAGCCTCCTTTCGAGTAACCGGTTATATTCAAAGCGTCAATCATGCCGGCAGGGTATGTCAGCTGACAAGCGGGGGATACGAAAAAATTGGCGCGGAAATGAGTACGGTCAATGTTTATCTGTATGATGAAAATGCCGAAGCGTTTATAGCGGAGTATGAAGAAAATCATGACGCGCTGCTTGTGTCTTCCGTAAATTACGAGCAGTTAAGTGAAAACGGTCAAAAGATGTATGCGGGTATTGTCTCTGCAGTGACGGTGGTATTATTTTTGATTTCCGCACTGATGGCGCTGCTTGTACTGTATGTAATCATTCATTCCATGATCAGCAGACGCAGGCAGGAATTTGGTATCTATAAAGCAATCGGCTATACCGGCAGACAGCTTACCATAATGACGGCAATTCGCTTTATCCCGGTTGTGGCTCTGTCCGCGGGCTTGTCGGCGGCTGCGGGAATATGGTATCTCCCGGCAATCAACCATGTGATTTTCAGTCAGATCGGGGCAATTAAAAATTATTTTGAGGTATCCAGCTGGATCCTGTTTGCGGCAGTCATTATTTTTACCATGGTGGCATTTTTCATCAGTGTATTTTTGGCGGCGCCGATTAAAAAAATTACGGCGTATTCACTATTAAAAGAATAGTAAAAACGGAGGCTTGTTATGAATTTTTCGGATAAATTAAAATAGATCAGAAAAAACGAGGGCTTGTCACAGGAGCAGCTTGCCGAGAAAATCGGCGTGTCAAGGCAGGCCATTACAAAATGGGAGACGGGAAAAGGCCTGCCGGATGTAGAAAATATGGTAATCATTGCGGAAATTTTTAAGACTACCTTAGACGAGCTGCTTCAGGATTCTACCGCAAGACAGGAACAGAAGAAGTCTGTTTATGCCAGTGAGACCATTTATGACATTGACTGTGAGAAGCATTTTGATGTCAGGATCGGAAGCGCGGCCGCAATCATATTGTCTTCCGGAACGGATGAAAAGCTGCACATCAGACTGTCCTCTGAAACCTTTGAGAATATAGGCACCATGTACAAAGTTAAGCTGGAGGAAAGGAAAAACCGGCTGGATGTAAACTGTCTGAATAAGAACAAACTAAGCCGCTATGAAGCGGAGGACTCTTTGAAGGTAGAAATTATTCTGCCGGATAAATTTTCTGATCATTGTGAGATAGAAGCCTCCGTCAGGCTCCTTGTGATTCAGGATCTTCATCTGCGCCGCCTGGAATATGACGGCGATGCCGGGCAGATCTTGATTTCAGGCAGCAGCGGCAGTCTGGAATTTACCGCAAAAACGGATTATGACATTACCATTAATAAAATTACAGGGAGACTGGACGTCAACCAATGGAAAGCAAAAACGGTCCTTCATATTCCGGAAGAAAATATGGTAAATGTCATTAACAAGGGACGGAAATGTGAGGTTTATTATATAAAAAATGATAAGGCTACAGAGTATGAGAATTTAGCCGGCGGTGAAAATGAAATCAGTATTTCAGGGATATTTTCCGAGCTGGTGATAGATTTGAAGAATGGTGATGGAACAGCTTTCAGGTAATTTTTTTGCTTGACAGATTATCCGTATGCTGATAGACTAATCATTGATATTAGGCGAAACGCTTGATCCACGCTTGTCAGGGAAAACTTCTCTGGCAAGCTTTTTTTACCTTATAGGAAACTGCGTCGTCAGACGCATGTATTCACGAGTTTGCAAAGCAAATCTCGCAAGAGTGCGAAGCACTCTTTTATGCGGAGAGCTGCGTTTCGCAGTAAGCTTATTGTTTCTGATGTAGAAAAAGGAGGAAAACAATGGTCACGATCAGTAAATTTAAGTCTCAAAATCCCAGGTACATCAATCTTTTAAAGAGAAGAAGCAATGTCCCCGCGGAGGTAGAGGCGACTGTCAGGGAGGTCCTGAAAGGCGTAAAGGAAAAGGGGGACGAGGCACTGAAACTTTACATGAAAAAATTTGACGGCGTTGATGTGGAGCAGATCGGATTATTTGTCACCGAAAAAGAATTTGCCGAGGCCAGGGAAAAGGTATCCGGCGAATTTAAAGCC
>CAZAMX010000279.1:0-3826 GCA_964486095.1 uncultured Acetatifactor sp.
ATACCATCAAAACCTTACTGAGCTCAAGGATGCTTTCCCCTTTTTCAACCGCTTCCATAAAGTAGGCAAAAAAGAATACATTGTAAAATATGGAAAACAAGTCATTGATTACCGTAAATAAGATATTCAGCCAGATCCGTGATGCGGAAGCCCTATATATTGCCCCTAGCATAAATTTGTAATTCCTGAAAATATTATTTTTCATCAATTAAACACCACCTTTCGAATTTAGATGATTATATCCTAAATTCAAAAGGTGGTGTGCAAATGCAAGGTTTATGATTTTCTCATTTCTTTAAGCAGGTCATATAAGATATTTGCCTTTTGCTGCAAATCAAGTAACGCTTGTAAATAATAATCCGCGCAGCTTTGCAGGTCTTCACCTTTTTCCGGCTGAATCAATACTTTTTTTGCATCTACATACTCGCCGGAATCCATTTTCTGAAGAAATTGGGCAATTGCCATAATACTGTAACCGGTATCTAGAAGTAATCGAATTACATACATACGGTTTACAACAGCTTGAGAATAATATCTTTTTTGATAGGCTGCGGCCTGGGGAATCAGTCCGTTACGTTCCCAGTTTCGGATAGATTCTTCTGTTGTACCTGCCAGCCACGCTGCCTGCTTTTTGGTATATTGTGTATTTGAGGTTTCCTGAAGACTTGTTTCACCTATGGCGATTTCAATGACCTTCCAAGTTCGTTCAATGTCCTCCTGTATTGCCCTTTGGTATTCGGCGGCGGCTGTTTCATATGCGTTTAAATCCCACACTTTTGCCGCTGCAATTAACTGCATACTGGCTTTTCGCAGTCTTCGATTTACAAAACCGCCAAATACAAGCCGGCATATTTTCAATTGATACAGATGATGTGTTGTATAAACCCGATAACCGTTCGGCAGCCGATCCACTTTCTCCAGGAAACCACATTTTTCATAAAAACGTATGGTTCCTTCTTTTACGCCGGTTGCCTTTGCCGCTTCTCCGACCTTATACATTATAATGCTCCTCTACAAAAGAATCTCAATTGTGCCCGGCCTGACGGCGGTGTCAGTTCACATGTACATCCAGCTGATTATAAGGGATTTCGATGCCTGCAGCATCCAGGGCCAGCTTACAATTCTCGGTGATTCTCCACTTGCCTGCCCAGAAATCCTCCTGCTTCAGCCAGCAGCGCACCCCTAAATTTACGCTGGAGCTGCCCAGCTCGCTTACAAACACCAGCATATCCTTTTCCTGCAAAACCGCCTCATCTTCTCGAAGCACCGCCTCCAGCAACTCTTTTGCCCGTTTTAAATCGGCCTGATAGGAAATTCCCACCATAATATCCATCCGTCTTTCCTTCTGGGATGTAATATTGACAATGCTGTTATTGGCCAGCTGTCCGTTGGGAAGTACGACTGCCTTGTTATCGGCGGTCAGCAGCCTGGTGTAAAATATCTGAATTTCCGTGACTGTCCCCTCATGGCCTGTGGAGCTTTCCTGAATATAATCTCCTACCCGAAAGGGCTTTAACAACAGGATCAGCACACCCCCTGCCAGATTGGCCAGACTTCCCTGAACCGCCAGGCCGATGGCCACTCCTGCCGAGCCTAAAACCGCTACAATGCTTGCCGCCTCCAAGCCAAAAGAAGAAGCAATCATTAATACCAGCAGTACATACAACGCCGCCTTGATAAAGGAATCCACAAACTGTACCGCTCCCGTCTCCGCTCCTGCCCGGTTCATGGACTTTTTTACGATCTTGCGGACCAGTCTGATCAGCTGCACCCCTATCACAAAAGCAAACAGCGCCAGCAGAACCCTCACCCCTAAGTGAAGCGCCTTTTCCGGCAGCCCCTGAAAGAAGCTTTTCAATGCTCCCGGCTCCTGAATCTCCTGCTGAAATTCCTCTATGATATTTTCCACAGACGCCCCTGTCAGCGAACATAAATTTAACATGCTTTTATAGTTCTCCCCAGCCTCTTCTTTCTAAATAATTTCTTCCTTCGGCTTCCCTTCCTTTTTCTTTTTATCTTCCTTCTTTTTGTCTTCCCTCTTTTTATCTTCCTTCTTTACATTTTCCTTCTCTGCATCTTTCTTCTTTACGTCTCTTTTCTTTGCACTTTCCTTCTCTGCGCCTTCCTTCTTTACGCCTTCTTTCTTTATGTCTTTCTTCCTTGTGTCTTCCTCTTTCTTTACATCTTCCACCGTAAAGGGCGCGTATTTTAAAATGCTTAAGGAAAGCGGCGCCAGCTTCACGGTAATGGAATCCGGCCGATCGTCCCACTCCACCGCCTTAGAGCGCTTTACGCGGCTGTTCACCCTGCCGCTGCCACCGTACTTTTCATCATCCGAATTAAAAATTTCCTTGTATTTCCCTGCCGCGGGAACACCGGTGGTAAGCTCTAACGGAATGCCGGAAAAATTAGCGGCAACCAGCAGCATCTCGTTTTCGCCCCGTCCCTTTCTCGCAAAGGTCAGTGTACACTGCTCCGCCGAAATATGGTTGATCCACTCAAATCCCTCCGGGGAATCATCCAAAGCAAACAGCTCCGGATTGCTCCTGTAAATTCCGTTCAGATCGCTGACCAGCCTGGAAAGCCCCTCATGATCCGGATAGGATGTCAGCTCCCATTCCACCAGCCGGCCCTCGTTCCACTCGTCAAGCTCTCCCAGATCCTGCCCCATGAACAGGAGCTTTTTGCCGGGATGGGTCATCATATAAGCATAGGTCAGCCTTAAGTTCGCAAACTTCTGCTCCAGCGTCCCCGGCATCTTTCCCAGCAGCGTTGCCTTGCCGTGTACCACCTCGTCATGGGAAAACACCAGCATAAACCTTTCGCTGTAAGCATAAATCATGCTGAAGGTCAATTCTCCGTGATGATGGCTCCTGAAATAAGGATCATAGCGGATGTACCCCAGATAATCATTCATAAAGCCCATATTCCATTTCAGATCAAAGCCCAGGCCCCCGTCCTTCGGGTCTTTTGTGATCATGGGGAACGCGGTACTTTCCTCTGCAATGGTCAACACGCCGGGATTTCGCTTCTTCATCATGGAATTTAAATGCTTAATCATTTCCATGGCTTCCAGATTCTCATTCCCGCCATACATATTTGCCACCCATTCGCCGTCATTTTTGCCATAATCAAGATACAGCATACTGGCCACCGCATCCATGCGGATTCCGTCTGCATGAAATTTTTCTACCCAGAACAGCGCATTGGCAATCAGATAATTGGAAACCTCCGGTCTGCCGTAATTATAAATCAGGGTGCCCCAGTGAGGGTGAGAACCCTGCCTTGGGTCCAGATGCTCATAAAGACAGGTGCCGTCAAAATTGGACAGTCCGTGAACATCCCGGGGAAAATGTGCCGGCACCCAGTCTAAGATCACGCCAATCCCCGCCTTGTGCAGCTCATTCACAAAATACATGAAATCCTGAGGGGAACCGTACCTGGCGGTTGGCGCATAATATCCTATGACCTGATACCCCCAGGAGCCGTCCAGCGGATGCTCCATCACAGGCATCAGCTCCACATGAGTGTATCCCATCTCTTTTACATAGGGAATCAGCTTGTCCGCGATCTGACGATAATTTGCATAGGGCTGGCCTTCCTCCGGCGCGGTAAAGGAGCCCAGATAGACTTCATAGACACTGACCGGAGTGTTCCCTGTCTGGAAAGCCGCCCGATTTTTCACAAAATCTGCATCCTCCCATGCAAATCCCTGCAGATCGGTGATCACCGACGCCGTATCCGGACGCAGCTGCGCAGCGTTGCAGTAAGGATCAGCTTTTAAGTAGGTCAGCCCTGTCTTCAGCTTCAGTTCAAATTTATAGTT
>CAZAMX010000280.1:0-3583 GCA_964486095.1 uncultured Acetatifactor sp.
AATGGAAATCCAAACACAGAATAATCCTGAAACACCTCGGAGAACAGTGCCATGTATTCGTCCTGTCGATAACGGCTAATGTCAATACGGTTAAGCTGAATTTTTCCCTCTGTGGGATCATACAGACGACAAAGCAGCTTGATAAATGTGGTCTTGCCCGAACCGTTCTCTCCCACAACAGCCAGCTTATCTCCGATCCTGAACTTCATACTCACATGGCGCAGAGCCCAGTTTTCAGTGCGGGGATAACGGAAGCTTACATCCCGAAATTCAATTTCATAATCAATGTCGTCCCGCTTTTCCACCGCCAGACTCCCCTGATACATATCGTTGGGAAGGTCAAGGTAATCAAACAGCGACACCAGCTCGAAATTATTCTGTCTCAGCTCACCGATCTTACAGGCAATTCCGGAAACCGACACGATAAATCTCTTGATCGTGCCCTGATAGAGAATAAAGCTGCCGATTCCGAAGGCGCCGATATATGCCTTGGCCGCCATAAACAGAAAGATGGCAATATCCAGCGCCGCGTTCAGCAAAAGATGCAGGGTATTATATTTTATAGTGGTCTGCTCCACCTCCCTGATCCACCCAAACTTCAGTCTGTGCTTATAGGTCTCTTCCACCACTATGCGGTTCAGGTTAAAAATTGTCATATCCGGCCCCCAAAGCCGGCTGAAAGCGGAATAATGGGTATTATCCCAAGCCAGCCTGCCGAGTGCCTTCCGTATCCGGACAGTACAGGCGGCCGAAATCTTTACGGAAGCGAATCCGTTGGCCAAAATCAGAAGCAGAATGACTCCTGCCGAGGCCGGCGAGTTGACAAAGGCAAACACTCCCTGAAATTCTCCTTCCGCCGTCATCGTAAACAGGGATATTGTCAGAGATACGGAAAAAATCGCCCCCAGCACATGACCAAGCAAAAAGGTGATCTGCCACATAACCGAAAGCAGCCCTGCACCTGTGGCATTGACACCCGCCAATATCTTGGCACGCCAAAGGATCACGTCCGGATCCTCAAGATGCTCATACTTAAAACGGCTTTGAGCGTCGGACAGGTAAGCCTCATGGCGATAAAATATGTGCTTCTTACATAGCTCCAGCCTGCTCTGCAATATCTTCACCGTCAAAGAGAGCAGAAATCCCCCGGCCACGGTAATGCCCGCCATAAAAAGAAGCCGCCTGTAATCGCAGTCTCCCGCCAGCTCGTTCACCATCAGGGCAGACATATAAAGACCGAAATAAGGAAAAAAAGTTTCGGTAAGAGTGCAGAATATTTGATAAAACCAAAAATGCGGCATCATCCTATTTAAGATTCCTACTGCCCGTCGAATCAGCCGCCATTCTTCCCTAACGGACCGCTTGTCTTTGTTTTTTTCTTTCATTTTCATCCTCCCTGCTCAATCCATATTCAAAGCAGTATTTTCCCTGTAATATCTGCTCTGAATATCAAACATTTCCCTGTATTTTCCGCCTGCAGCCATCAGCTGGTCATGGGTTCCTTCCTCCGCAACCCCTGCGCCGTCCAGCAGAAAAATCCGGTCGCAGAATCTGGTGGAGGCCAGACGATGAGAAATAAATACGGATGTGGCCTGTGCGGCAATTTCATTGTAGCAGCGATACATTTTATCCTCGGCAATGGGGTCCAGCGCCGCCGTGGGTTCATCCAGAATCATACAGTGCGGGGCTTTATATATCAGTCGTGCCAGCAGAAGCTTTTGGGTCTCCCCGCCGGACAGCTCAATACCTTCCCTGTCCAGCTCCCGGCCCAAAAGCGTATCCGCCCCTTTGGGCAGAGAGTTAATCTTTTCCGACAGTCCCGCCAGCGCAATACAGGAGTGCAGCCGATCCCTGTCAATCTCTTCCTCCGCCATGGTACAGGCGATATTCTGGGCCAGAGTGATCGGCAGCAGGTTAAATCTCTGAGGCACAAATCCAAACAAAGAATACCTCTCATCCCGGTTATATACGTACAGGCTGTGGCCGTCCAAAAGAATTTCACCTTCATCCGGCAGCAGCAGACCGCACATCAGCATGACCAACGTCGTCTTCCCGGCGCCGTTTAAGCCCACCAAAGCAATTTTTTCTCCTGCTTCGATCCGGAAGGATATATGCTCCAGTACCTTTTTCTCCCCCTTGGGATATTGATAGGAAACATCCCGAAATTCAATGGCAAACGGTCCATGGGGCACGGGAATGCCGGGCCCGTGGTTCAGCCTGTCTTCAAGCTCCATGGCCTCCCTGAGATCGGAAAGCTGTGCTGCTCCCTCCAGAACCTTGTTTATCATTCCCAGAATGTTTCCCATCACCCCGGACAGGGAGGTGATCGCCGAAAAATACAGCACAAAGGAGGACGCATCCACATTCCCTGCCAAAGCCTCAAGGATCAAGAAAACGTATGCCGCCCCGTCCCGAACCAGTATCACCAGGAAGCCTGCGACTGCCGTAAAGATACTGCGGCGCTCTACCTTTCTGTTCTCCTTCCTGCTTTGGCCGAACAAACGGACCAGCCGTTCATTCAGAAAATCTCTCATGCCGTACAAGCGCATTTCTTTGGCATAATCAAAGGTCTGGGAAAAATCAATGGTAGCATATTGAATCTTTTTTTCCAGATCGTTGCGTACATCCCTGTCTGCCCAATTCCTTCTTCTCTCCCATTTTCCCAGAGCGGCATTGAGTGCGCACCCTAAAGCCCGCAAAAGAATAATCACCGGATGCAGCATGGAAACCACCGCCCCAAATAAAGTAAAGTTCAGCACCTGGGTAAGTATATTTGCAAAATCCATGGGGAAATGCACGCCGGCCGCGTGATTGTTCTGCGTGCCCTGATGTACCCGCTCTTCAGCCTTCTGGACTTCGGGATCATAGTCATGGTACCAATCCCTCTCCCGTGAATATTTCGCCCAGATATGCTGTAAGTGAGCTAAGACTCGATGTTCTGCGGTTTGAATTATCGCCAAAATCACATTGTTTGCCAGATCAAAAAACAGCTGCGCCAACAGCAGGCCCAGAATCACCAGGGCAACCGTCTTAAATCTCTCTGATTTTTCAAGAGCCGCCATTATCGCAGGAGGCGTGTACAGCGCCAGAGCCGACAGGCATAAGGACACCGGTACGGTGAGTACGGCGGTAAACACCAGCCCTCGCTCAACCTGCCACAGAATGCGATAAATATAACCAACACAGGAAAACAATCCGTATTTCGGCTTGCGCCTTGCCTCTTCATTTTGCTTCTTTTTCTTGTTCCTCATATCATTTCACCGTCCTCACTTACGTCATTCGTACGATCCGTATACTTGTACATAACACACATTTATTGTACACAGTACCTATAAAAAAAGTACATTCCGTTCACCAACCATCATTTTCAGTGAACGAAATGTACCGCAGAATCTAGTTCTATGACTGTAAAGGAATCAATATTTCCGCCGTGAATCCGCCGTCTTCGCTGTCTGCCGAGAAAAAGCCCCCATATTTTTTTACCAGACTCTCCACCCGCATAAGACCAAGTCCATGGTGCGCCCCTTTTACGGATCTAAAACCGGACTTGACTTTGCTGCGCTTCTTTCCGGCAGCGTTTGTA
>CAZAMX010000280.1:3593-3823 GCA_964486095.1 uncultured Acetatifactor sp.
GCCAGATAAAACTGTGTATTCTTCTGCCCGATGTACATACGGATAAAGCGGTCTTCTGCCGGAAGCCTTTTGTTTTCTTCTATGGCATTGTCCAGCAGGTTTCCGATGATGGCGCACATGTCCACATCGGTAACAGGCGCCCCCTCAGGAATCTTTGCCTTCGCCTTAACCACAATAGAATTCTGGGCGGCAATATTCATTTTCCCGTTCAAAATGGCATCCACCATGAC
>CAZAMX010000281.1:0-3812 GCA_964486095.1 uncultured Acetatifactor sp.
CCCCGGCGGGCTATTTTATTCAAGATTCCTCTGGCAGGAGGAATTTCCTATAAGACAAAAAACAGGGAGGAAAAACCTCCCTGCTTCATCCGGCGCTAATTACGCCTGTTTTTCATATTTTGCAACATCCACATGCTGCACGGTGCCAACGTTTCCGTTTTCATACAGAAACACGCCTGTATTGCGGATTGCTCCCAGAGTCTGTCCTTCTGCCCCCTTCTGGGTAAAGTCCGTGGACACATTCTGCAGACAGATGGCTCCCACGCCCTTTTCCTCAAGGCTATACAGCACATCCTTCCCGTTTTCGTCCTTACTCCAGATCTTCAGCTTGCTCCAGACGGCATCATTCTCGTCAATCCACCCGTTACCGTCCTCGTCATACTTTGCCAGGTCCGCAAAGCCATTGCCGCTTTCCGTGCCAAACAGCTCCTTCCCGTCGCCTATTACGCCGTCTCCGTTCCGATCCAGAGCGAGATAGCCGCTTCCGCTTTTCAGCTGCGCTATTTCATCCTGCTCACCGTCGCCGTCAATGTCAAAATAAAAGGTCTGATCCTCCAGCTGTGCCATGTCCGTATCCAGATTAATGACCAGCGGATCGCAGAATTTAAAGGAAGCAAGCTCCAGGTCCTCTTTGTAGTATTCCTGAAATTCCCGGCTCATACCCACATTGACATGAAAACTGATCTCTCTTCCGTCCGATGTCTTTACCGTGCCGGTGGTTGAGAAGGATGCGGACTCTGATTCCTCAAAATACGTTTCCTGACCCAGACTTAAGACCTTCATATTGGTCACCAGGGTCAGAGGCTTCATCATCAGCAGACCGTTTTGATAATACATCTCGTTACCATTGCCGCCGCTTCCTGCAGCACCGTTCACACTTCCCCCCGCGCCGTTCTGTCCGGAGCCCGCAGGGTTATTTGCACTGCCGGTCTGAGCCGTACCGGCCTCCACGCCCGTTTCCTGCATCCACTGTCTGAAACGGTTTCGCCTTGCGGAAAACAGCAGATCAAATATGTAACGCAGGGTCTGCTGCTTTATATCCGCATAAGTCTGGCTGACGGAGCTGCGTATGGACACGTTGGACGTTGTGGCCTGAAGCCTGCTCTGCCAGTCTTGAAGGGTGGCCGTGTTCTTTTCTTCACTCCCCTTGGCGGCTTTTCCCTCCGCGTTCCCGGCATCCTTCGTTTCTCCGCCGATGGCGGCATTCAGGGCATTGCTGCCCTGGTTCAGGCCCTGCTGATAATCCGTTATCGCAAATCGCCTGACAGTTGTGTTAGAAGCCCTGTAGCTTCTGGCGGATTCCATTCCTACTGCACTGGAATCAATTCTCAAACTATTCCTCCTCTTCTCAAACAATTTCAGTATAAGCAGTTTTCCTTTCCACATTCCGGCGCTCGTCAGCTGACCGAAAAAAAAGATGGTATCCGGTGAGAATATCCGTTTCTCACCCCAATACCATCCGTGGTCTACTCATACCGGAAAGCAGTGGGCCGAACTGCTTTCCTGTATATAGTATATCGTCACTTTTCATATGAACTTTAGACTTATTGTCACAGTTCAGCTCCCTGTTCGAACTGTGACGCTTATTTCTCCGGTATCGGAGATACCGGTGGTATCGGAGATACCGGTGGTATCGGAGGTACCGGCGGCATCGGCATTGGTGTGCCCGCCCGCTTTGCCGCCATCTGTTTTAAATGAGCCACCCGGGCCCCCATAATTCCGATAATCATTTCTTTGGGGACCACCACATTTGCTCCCATGGGGTTGATGACCAGCCCCATGGCCAAATTCTCATTTCCCTGGGCGTCCCTGCCCAGAAGCATATTGGCATAATCCTCAAATTTCAGGGCAAAAAAAGGCATTTCCTTATTTCTTTCCACCCACTTCTGATATTCCTTAGAGTCCGTAAAACCCATGAAAAACTTTTTGCCATCCGGTGCCAAAAGCATGGGAAACTGTACCTTGCATCCGGGCTTAACAGACAGCGTTCCCTCTTCATCTGCCACAGGCTCCGGATCAATCATCGCCGGGGCCAGAAAAGAACCTTTGGTCAGCTCCGTCACAAACATATTGCGATGCTCCGGCGTATCCTCCGCCCTGATCAGTTCAATGCAGCCCACAAGCATGGGGTTGCTGACTGTTTTGTTAAATTCCATACACCATACCTCTCCTTAGATCCTGTTGTAATTAATCAGACAGCCCTTTAAGATGATCTGCCTCTCCTCATCGGTAAGGTCTCCCAGACTCAGCTCAAATTTCTTTAACCCATTATCCTTTACCACATATGCGGGGATTGCATCCGCCTTTTCCTCCACGGCCTTCTTGATGCCGGGAATAAAAATATAATCCAAATTTTCAAACGGCAGCTCGCCCTCCTTGATCACAAAGGGCAGCATACCCCAGTTGATCAAATTGGAACGATAACGTTTTGTGGCGTATTCGTTGGCAATATTGGCCCAGCCCCCCAGCACCTTCTGACAGGAGGCAGCCTGCTCCCTGGCAGATCCGTCTCCCGGCTTCACCGCAAAAATGGTTGAACCAAAACCGGTATTTTCATGGCCGGTTTCCGGGAAGCTGTTTCTTACCGCTTCCATGATCGCCTTTATCTCCGGCATCACATGACAGGGATGTCCGCCCTTCCTGCGCTCTTCCTCAAGCGCCCGCATGGCCTTAGCTCTCTCCACATATTTCGGGTCCTTCCGGCTTAAGGTAAACTCCGCCAGGCCCAGGGGATTGGAACGATAGGATGAGGTCTCTCCGGAGGGAATCAGTTCATCCGTAGTAGTCACCGGGTCATGGATTTCACTGACCACCCGCAGCAAAAGATTCTCCGGCAGCTCTCCCATCTCCGGCCAGTCCTTGATATTGGGTCCGAACTGGATCTCGGTATCGGGATCCGCCACCCCGTGAGAGTCAAACACCCTGTTTTCATATATTTTACTGTCAAAATGATATTTATACTTACCGAACTCACCGTCAAATTCCGTGGCGGGAGTCAGCACACCTTTGTTTGCTGCCGTTGCCGCAATGGATCTGGCATCCATCAGGGCCACGGAGGAAATCTGTCCGTTCTGCAGCTTGCTTCCCTCACGGTTGGGGAAGTTTCTGGTAGAATGACGGATACTGAAAGCATTGTTTGCAGGAGTGTCTCCCGCTCCGAAGCAAGGACCGCAGAAAGCAGTCTTCATCACCGCTCCCGTTTCCAAAATAGACGCCGCACAGCCGTTGCGGATCAGTTCCATGTATACCGGCATGGATGCAGGATATACGCTTAAGGTAAAACCGCCTGAACCGATGCTGCTTCCCTTTAGTATATCCGCCGCGGCGCAGATGTTCTCAAAGCCGCCGCCTGCGCAGCCTGCGATAATTCCCTGATCCACCATGAACTTTCCGTTCTTTACCTTGCTCTTAAGCTCAAAATCCACGGCTCCGTCCAGGCTTACCTTTGCCCGCTTCTCCGTCTCGTCGAGAATGTCCATGAGGTTTGCGTTCAGTTCTTCAATGGTATAGGTATTGCTGGGATGAAAAGGCATTGCGATCATGGGACGGATCTTGTCAAGATCCACCTTAATCAGGCCGTCATAATAAGCGATCCTGCCGGGCAGCAGCTCTCGATAATCCTCGGCCCGCCCATGGGTCTCATAAAAGTCCGCAATCTCCCCGTCCGTCTTCCAGATGGAGGACAGACAGGTGGTCTCCGTAGTCATCACGTCTATGCCGATGCGGAAGTCAGCGCTTAAATTTGCGACGCCGGGGCCCACAAACTCCATTACCTTGTTTTTCACATAGCCGTTTTGGAACACCGCTCCGAT
>CAZAMX010000282.1:0-327 GCA_964486095.1 uncultured Acetatifactor sp.
TTTCGGTGGGGACTGTTGGTCTTGGCCAGGGAGTCAAACAGCTCCACCAGCTGCATCTGATGAAGCATGCCAATCTCTTCCCCCCGCACGTCATGATAAAATGCTTTGATCTCTTCATTTAATGCTTCTTTCTGCTGATCAGACAGCTTAATCTGCGAAATATTATCTCTCTTTTTCATATCCTTTTCCTTTTACGTTAAACGGTAATTGCGGCATCATTTCCATGTTCCTTCACATATTGCAGAAATTCCGGCGTTTTTGACCAATATTTAATACCCCAGTTTTCAAAATTCCATTCCTCCATGTAATCGTTGCATTCAAAATCAA
>CAZAMX010000282.1:337-3806 GCA_964486095.1 uncultured Acetatifactor sp.
CCTGCACCACAAAATTGGTGGGAAAATAGTCTATATTCGTATGAGCGGCATATAGTAACGCGCACATGCTGCGCACCTGGTCCACAAAGGTCTGTTTCATCCGATCCTGCAAAACCAGCTCATAAATCGTATCACCCGCAATAAATTCCTTCAGAATTCTCTCCTTTTTTGTATCCACGTCGATCAGTGCCGGCATTTTAATCCCAATCTTTTTAAGCCGCTCGTAATCTCGCACTTCGGCCTCGATCTTATTACCGAATTGATAATAATTGCATGGCTCGTGATGAATCTGCTTCAACACATATTTTCTGTTCCCGTCACCTGCCAGATAGGAATATCCGCCCTTCCCTTTTCCTAACAGCTTAATGACCTCATACTCCTTATTGTTTACCGTCATTTTCCCGTTCATGCTCTTCTCCTTTGCAGGCCTGAACCTGCTTACTGCATTTCTCCGCTCAGCCCCTTCAGCTCTGCAAGCAGCTCCAGGTCCGACTGCTGTACCTTAATATTTGCAGTCAGCGGCTCTTCGCCCGGCCTGGTAACTGTAATCTCCATGACCGTCCCTTCCTCTATGGGCCTGGACATTATCGCTTTCACAAAAGCCATAAACTTGGGATGATTCCGTTCAAACTGCGCCTTCGCGCTCATTAATTTCAAAATGGACGTGGGATTCATAATTTGGCTCCTTTACTAAATATGCCTATATTATAGCTGATTTCCACCAGAAAGAAAATAGTAGATCCCCCCCATTTTCTTGCAAAGGTTTCAATTATGTGATATGATTAACGACAGATTCAACAGGATGGTAAGTCTTTACACACATTCCTGCACAGTAGGATAGGAGGAAATATGGGATTTTTAGATAACCTGTTAAAAAGTAAAACGCGCAAGATTATTTCCGATGTGATGGACAGCGTGGTAGATAACGTGGTTGACAGTGTAAAAGGGGCAATACAGGGAAACAATACCGATGCCGAAGTAAAATCTGCTCCAAATGTATCTGTAAAAATTAACAACCATACCATAGTCGAAAAGAATCGGGAGAACGAAACCGGAGATGATGCTCACTGCGAGGGCAGCGAAAGTACGGTACGCCGCCGCATTGAAATGGCTGCTGCCGAGAACTGGCCGGGCTATGAGCTTCGCCGGAATATATCCGCTGTAGAGATTGGCGCCGACAAAAAGGCCCGGAGCTTTGATTACGGACTTTACCTGGACGGGCAGCCCAAGGTCATGATCATGATCTTAAAACAGTATCAGTACCGCTGTGAATCCGTGCAGCGCGCTCATGACGCCTGCAAAAGAAACGGTATCGGTTCCTTCCACCTGCTGATGCACCTGCCCAACCGCAAGACATATATCACAGAACGCGTGAAAGCAGTTATGCCCTCTTAAAGTATCGGCATACTGTTATTACGATCAATATTATGGAAAAAAGAAAGAGAAATGCGGCGTCTGCTGCGCCCGCGAAGGACAAAGCGCATTCCGTTACCGATACCTCTCGTATCGCACTTTACGGGCAGTGGGAATCCGTTCAGTCCGGTATGAATCAACACGGTTTGATTCATTCAAATCATTTTCTCTTTCTTTTTTTATGCACAAATACCTGAGGTAATCGTTATGGGCACTCCCAAAAGCATTCTTTATGAAGCCTCCTGCCCGGAGAACTGGCAGTGCTTTTACGAACATAAACTGAAAAACCGCCATTTGAGCGCTGCAGAAGCCAAAGCCCTTCTGGACTTTATGCAAAGAAAGGCCTATCTGCCCCTGTGTGCCCTTTGGGAGCAGGGTTGTTTCCCCCGCACTCTTCCCGATAAACTTACCGTAAATAAGGCCGGCACCACCAAAAAGCGCATTGTATACTCCTTTTCCGGGGACGAAGGGCTTTTCCTGAAATTCATTGCCTGGCAGCTGTCTCGATATGATGATTTTTTTTGTGAAAACTGTTATGCCTTTCGCCAGTCTTTCGGGGCGAAGGACGCCATCAGACGCATTCTTACGGAGCCTCATTTGGAAAGGCAGTACTGTCTGAAGGCAGACATCAGCAATTATTTTAATTCCATTGATGTGGAAAAGCTGCTGGAGAAGCTGTCTTTCGTCAGGGAAGAGGACCCCGCACTGTATGAGCTGTTTGCCCGTATTCTACGGGAGGACAGGGTTCTGGAAAACGGGCATATTGTCAGGGAGAAGCACGGTGCCATGGCCGGCACGCCTCTTTCGCCCTTTTTTGCAAACATCTATTTAAGTGAAACAGACCGTTATTTTTTCGACAGCAGCATTACCTATTTCCGCTATTCCGACGACATCCTGCTCTTTGCAGACAGTGCGGAAAAGCTGGCACAATATAAAAACATTCTCTATTCTCAAATAGATGAGCTTGGCCTGGGTTTAAACCCGGACAAGGTACATATTTCCGTTCCCGGAGAGTCTTGGGAATTCTTAGGCTTTTGTTATCGGAACGGTGAGATTGACCTCTCAGACAATACCCTGCGCAAGACAAAGGCAAAAATCAAGCGTAAGGCAGAAGCCCTGCGCCGCTGGCAGCGAAAGAAGGGCCTTGCTCCCGAAAAGGCGGCGATCGGCCTGATTCATACTATGAACCGGAAGTTCTACGGCTCCGACAATAACGAGGATGAATTTACCTGGAACCGCTGGTTCTTTCCCTGTCTCACGGTAGATACCGGCTTAAGAAAGCTTGATGCCTATCTTCTGCAGTATATCCGCTATGCCGCCACCGGCAGGCATTACAAGGGCGGCTTCCGCATCCGTTACGAGACTGTAAAATCCTGGGGCTATCGGAGCCTGGTTCACGCTTATTATGAAAGCCGCTGATTTTACTTTTCATTACGGCCTTTTCGTTGTATACTTTATTTATACTCAAGACTGCAAATCTATCTGACGTGCAGTATATATTACGCAGAGGGAGGAATCTGATGGAAAAAATAACAAGCTTCACTATCGACCATATCAAGCTGCAGCCGGGCGTATATGTATCCCGCAGGGATAACGTGGGCGCAGAAGTCATTACTACCTTTGACCTCCGGATGACAAGTCCTAACGAAGAGCCCGTCATGAATACGGCAGAGGTACATACCATTGAGCATCTGGGTGCAACCTTCTTAAGAAACCACCCTGTATACGGGAGCAAGACCATCTACTTCGGGCCCATGGGCTGCCGCACCGGCTTTTATCTTTTACTGGCAGGAGATTACTCTTCACGGGATATTGTTCCCCTGATGGTGGAAATGTATGAATTTATCCGGGATTATAAGGATGAGGTGCCCGGCGCGTCTCCCAAAGACTGCGGGAATTATCTGGACATGAACTTAGGAATGGCCAACTGGCTGGCAGAAAGATACCTGGATCATGTCTTGTACCATATTACGGAGGACCGGCTGAATTATCCCCAGTAAACGTAGAAAGCAGACGCTTTAAAATCCCGAAAAGTAAAATGAAAGGAAAAATACAA
>CAZAMX010000283.1:0-3798 GCA_964486095.1 uncultured Acetatifactor sp.
AGTAACTTTATCATCCGTGAAGAGATCATGATTGTGAACGTAATTACCGGAATCGGCATTGTCTGGTTTTTGTTCATGATTGTAGCAGGCCTGTGTACCATCCATGAATATTCCTTCGGAAAAAATATTGCCTCGGTTGCACTAAGCTTTGTGGCGGCGGCGATTATAATTTTCTTAGGGGTGCTGTTCTTTACCCTGATGGAGCAGATGATCACCTTTATTGTGGATGTTGTTCAGGAATTCATCCGCAGGATGTAGGAGGGGAGCATGGTGAACAAAATAAAATCTTTTTATGCAAGGCATACCATAGGCAAGATATTCCTGACGATTCTGCTGGCGGCGGCATTGGTCTATGTACTGGTAAGCATTCCGGTGTGGAGCGTTAAAAAAACGGCCGTTCCGGAAACGGCCTCCAGGGAGCCTTTGTCCGGGGAAAAGCTTGACAAGGATGCGGGGAAGGTGGTGCTGGCGGAAAACGGCGGCAAGACCCTGTCCATCAATACGAAAAACATGACCGTTGAGGTAAAGGACGAGAAGGGAAATATTTTTTCCACAGCCGTAAAAGGCGTGGACGCAGGAAGCGAGCAGGCTCTTCTGGTGCTGACTTATCTGGGCGAGGATAATAATGTTTACGAGTGGAATTCCTATGACCAGAGTGTGGTCTTTGATTCCTATGAGCTGTACCGGCTGGAAAACGGGGTCAGAATCGATATGAATCTGAATGAGGGAGGCTCCAACAGATTTTATGAATTTCTGCCCAGAAAGATGTCTCCGGAGAGATTTGAGGAAATGTTTAAGGGAGGCATTGAAAGCCTGCGGGACAGCGGTGAACTGGACGAGACCAAAGCAAACAGGTATCTGCAGACTCTTTCGCTGGTATATAAGAGGAGCCTGCAGGAAGAATGCTACGCCGTGACGTATGTTGGCACGCCTCCTGCCAGCGCCGTGACGCAGATGATAGAAGTGGCGGGCCTGGTGGGTTATACGCAGGATATGCTCTTAGAGGATGCGGACACCTTTGGCTTTTCCGTATCCTTTGCGGAACCGGCGCAGTTTGATGTGGTGATGGAGGTGACGCTGGAGGAAGGGGAGCTGAAGGTACATATTCCTGTAGGCGGGTGCGTTACGCATAATGATTACTATACCATACAGGAGATCGACGTATTTCCCAATTTCGGAGCGGTGACGGCGAACCAGTATGAAGAGGGGCAGATTTTGCTCCCCGACGGCAGCGGCGCGCTGGTGGATTTTAATTCTTATCAGTCGGACGTCAGAGAATATGAGCGGCCCTTTTACGATAACGACTATTACAAGGACTATTATTTTCAGCCTCAGTACGGCGAGGAGCTATATATGCCGGTATTTGGCATGATCTATGGGCCTGCGGACAAAACGGAGAAGGGCTTCCTTGCCATTGTGGAAGAGGGGGATCGGAACGGCTATCTTCATATGAAGCTGGCCGGCATCGAATCGGACAGCTCCAAATACAATAAGGTATTTGCTTCCTTTGAACTGGCGCAGTACAGCAGGGTCAAGATTTACGGCCCTTACAGCAGTGATTCCGCCAATTATCTGGTCAATACGGGAACGCAGGATCTTGACTGTACGGTGCGCTACCGGTTTTATGGGGCAAAGACAGGCTACTTTGATCTGGCCAAGGGCTATCAGGATTATCTGATGAGGACGCAAGGGATTAAAAAGAGCTATGATGACGGAGCCGCAAGACTGTATCTGGAGGCGGTCGGCGCGTTAAATGTGACAAGACGTTTTGTGGGCATTCCCTACAGCAGTGAGTATTCCATGACGGATTACGAAGAGCTGCTGGCAATCATGAAGGATCTGCAGGGAACGGACTTCTTATTGCAGTACGACGGCGCCTTCAATAACGGCTGGAACGGCCGCATGAACAATAAAGCAAAGCTTTCCGCAAGCAACGGCAGCAAAAAGAATTTCCGGGCTCTGCAGGAGTATGCGGATGCACAGGGGATTCCCCTCTTCCTGGAAACCTCTCTTACAAGAGTTTGGGAGGGCGGCAACGGATTCCGTGCTTCCCGGCAGGCGGTCAGGGATTTTGCCAATGATCCGGCCGCGAATTCCCGCTATATGTCGGTGCTGGGGATTAAGCTGTCTGCTCTTTCGGACGGAATGGAGCATGACACCTATTATACCCTGTCCCCGAGTTACCTAAGCGGTGTTACGGACAGCTTTTTAAAGCAGGCCGGAGATTATAAGTATCTGTCGGTGGAAGACATGGCGGGCATGTATTATGCCGACTACCGCTTCAATGAGTTTATCAGCGGCGAGCAGGGCAATTTGGTGCTGGAGGATAATCTGGCAAAGCTGGCGGAGGGCAGAGAGCTTGCACTGACGGATCCCCATATGGACAAGATCGGCTTTGGCAGCGTAGCTGTGGGAATTTCCAGGGAGAGCAGCGATTACATTACCTTTGCCGCAACCATTCCCTTCAAGCAGCTGGTGATGAACGGTCTGATCGACTATACCACGGAGGATGTAAATCTTTCCTCCAGGAATCCGGCTTACTTTGTACTTCAGGCAGCGGAGACAGGAGCTTATCCGAAGTTTACCGTGACGGCGAAAAATGTGGATGTGCTGCGGGACAGTGATTACAGCTATCTCTATTCCGTCCAGTATTCGCTGATTCAGGATCAGATTCGGGCGGTATATGAGGAATGCAGCAGAATCCGCGCGCAAATCGGAACCAGTGAGATTACGGGTCATGAGTGTCTTGGAGACGGTGTGTATCGAACCACCTACGCCACGGGGGCGGAGGTGACGGTAAACTATAATTTGTATGATGTAACGCTGGAGGATGGAACTGTCATTGAAGCAGAGAATTACCTTGTAAAGGAGGTGCAGTGATGAAGGGCAGCAGTAGCAGTAAGAAACTTCCATATAGGACCAGAAGAAAAATAAACGGGCTGATCTTTGCCTCTCCCTTTATCATCGGCTTCATTGCCTTTTTCCTGATGCCGCTGGTGAATACTATATTTTATTCCTTCAACAAGATCGGCGTGGGAGAAACCGGCGGTATGACCTTTGAATGGGTGGGCATTCAGAACTATATCGACCTGTTTGCCACGGAGGTGACGACGGGCTCCCAGCCTATGGCCAGGCTGTTCACCGAAGAAAACACCAACATGTTAATCAGTGTGCCCCTGATCGTGATTTTCAGTCTGTTCATGGCGCTGCTGGCAAACCAGAAATTTAAGGGCAGGGCCCTTGTCCGACTGATCTTCTTCCTGCCCATCATACTGGGTATCGATGTGGTGGTGAAAATGCTGACCATGACTACGGGAGCGGGAGAATCCCTGGATACGGGCAGCAGCCTTTTAAACGGAAGCTATATTACCATGTTCCTGATGCGGGTACTGAATGTACCCCGGCGGATTTTATTCCCTATCATGAATTATGTGGAGAACATATTTGAGCTGATTTCCCAGGCGGGAGTACAAACGCTTGTGTACCTGACAGCTCTGCAGTCCATCAGCCCCAGCCTTTATGAGGTGGCAAAGATGGAGGGGGCTACGGCTTATGAGACCTTTTGGAAGGTGACTATCCCTTCCATTATCCACATTACGCTGTTTGTGATTATTTATACCGTGGTGGATTTATTCTTAAGATCAAGTATTGCCGAAGAGGCCTACAGCTTTGCTTTTACTCAGAATAAGATCGGCATAGGCTCCGCGCTGTCGGTGGTCTATTTCCTCAATGTGCTGTTGGTGCTGGGTATTGTCATGGTGGTGATGGGTGAGGTGGTATAGTAGAATGCAAAATAAG
>CAZAMX010000284.1:0-3784 GCA_964486095.1 uncultured Acetatifactor sp.
TGGCAATGCAGTGCCGCTGCTGCTGCCCGCCGGACAGGCCCAGAGCAGGCTTTTGCAGCCGATCTTTCACCTCTTCATAGACAGCCGCCCCCCGCAGCGACCGTTCCACGATCTCATCCAGCTTCTGCCTGTTTTTGATTCCATGGAGCTTGGGACCATAAGCCACATTGTCATAAATGCTCATGGGAAAAGGATTGGGCTGTTGAAAAACCATGCCTACCTTCTTTCGAAGCAGCGTGGTATCAACCCGTCTGTCATAAATATCCTCCCCGTCCAGCAGGATCTTTCCCCGGATCTGTACATTCTCCGCCATATCATTCATGCGGTTGATACATTTTAAGAACGTGGATTTTCCACAGCCGCTGGGACCGATCAGTGCCGTGACGCTGCAGTCTTTGATCTCCATGCTCACATTCTTCAAAATATGCTTCCTGCCATAATATAAATGCAGTTCCTTCACCGATATTTTACTTTTCTCAGGCATCTTGCTTTTCTCATCCACTTCCAGACATACCGGCTCTCCCTCCCCTGCCCACAAGCAGCTTTAACAGCAGATTCATCAAAAGCGCCATCAGAATCAGTACGCAGCCGATACCAAAGGCCGTCCCGTATTCCCCCTTCTCCATCTGCAGATAAAGCTCAACGGCAAGAGTACCGCCAGGCTCCAGAGCCTTTCGCCCCAGTATGCGAAAATCTTTCCCCGGGGAGCCCGTAAGCCCGGGCAGAAGCCTTGCGCTCCCCGCCGTGAACAACAGAGCCGCAGACTCACCCACAATCCGCCCTGCCGCCAGGATAATTCCCGTCAGGATTCCCGGCTTTGCCGCCGGCAGCAGCACCGTCCGGATCATATACCATTTTGCGGCCCCCATTCCCAGCGCCCCCCTTCGGTACCCTTCCGGTATATTCCGCAGCGCTTCCCCGGTATTTTTGACAATCAGAGGCAGTATCATCAGCGTCAGCGTCAGTGCACCGTTTAAAATAGAGTAGCCCAGTCCCAGCACATTTCCGAAAAAAAACAGGCCGAACAGGCCGAACACCACCGAGGGAATTCCCGCCAGAATCTCCGTAGCAGATTCCATCAGCCTCTTAAGCTTCCCCGGCCTGGCATATTCATTCAGATAAACGGCACCGCCTACGCCAGCGGGTACGGCGATCAGCAGGGTCAGCAGGGTAATATACAAAGTATTTACCAGATTCCCGGCAATCCCCGCAGTACCCTGCAGCATACTGGTCACCGTGGCAAAAAATCCAAGACTCAAATGGCGGAATCCTCGAAAAAATACGTAACCGACAATTCCCAGCAAGAGAAACACGGTCAGACAGGCCGCCCCGTAAACAAAAGCCAGCAGAAACGCCTCCATTGGGCGTCCCCTTTTTCCGGCCAGCATCAGATCATCCATACAGCTTAAGCTCCCTTCTTCATAATCCGGGTCAGCACCATATTGATACCCATAATAAACAGAAAGAGAATCAGCCCAATCGTAAACAACACCTGCCTGTGAATCCCCTGGGCATATCCCATCTCACTGACAATAGCCGTGGTCAGAAAGCGAACCGAATGGAAGGGAAGGGGAACATTAACACTGCCTCCGGAAACCAATGTGATGGCAAAAGCCTCCCCCAAAACCCTTCCCGTACCCAGCACCACTGCCGTCACAATTCCCGGCTTTGCCGCGGGCAGCACAGATTTAAAAACGGTCTGCATCCGGGACGCCCCCAGAGCCAAAGACGCCGCTCTGATCTCCGGCGGTACCGCCCGAATGGCTGCCTCGCTGATATTGATCACTGTGGGCAGAATCATGACGGCCAGCACCAGAGAGGCGGAAAGCAGATTGGCGCCTCCTGTAAACCGATGTGTTTCCGATCCCGCAAACAGCTTGAGCTCCAGCCGGTACATCAACGGATTCAGCAGATAAATCCCCAATAACCCGTAAATCACCGACGGAATGCAGGCCAGCAGTTCAACCGCCGCCCTCAGAATCCCCGCCAGAGGCTTGGGTGCCGCCTCCGCCAGAAATACTGCCGTCAGGATCCCTGCCGGGACTCCAATCATAAGCGCCAGCCCTGTCCCTGCCAGGGATGTAAGAATCACATAAAAGATACCGAATTTCGGCTCTGCCCCCACAGGCGCCCAGGCCCTGCCCAGCAGGATCTCCTTTGGCCCCACCCGAAACAGGGCAGGTGCACCGCTGATAAGCATATACAGGGTAATAAGCAAAAGCCCTGCGAACGCCGTAACGGCACAGAATGCAAAAATGCTCCGGGCAGCCTGTTCCACCGTTTCCTTCCTTTGTCTGTCCTTCATGATGCTGCCCGGGTACCGCTCCAAGGCGATGCTATGTATCCTGATTCCTGCCACATGTCCTCCTTTCCGTGCCGGCTCAATCCGCCGGGACCAGCCCCATTTTTTCAATTACTGCCCGTCCCTCTTCCCCCAGCACATAGTCAAACCATGCTTGGACCAGCCTGCTCTTCCCGCCGATCTCCCCATTCGTCGCCATCACAAGGGGTCTGATCAGAGGATAATTTCCGGCTCTGATATTTTCCGCTGTGGGGTCCGCCCCATCCAGTGTCAGCGCGACAACATTTTTATCTATTGTCTGCGTGGATACATATCCAATGGCGCCGGGTGTAACAGCAATCCTGGCCAGCACCGCACCGGCGCTTCCCAGCTCATTGGCATAAACACAGGTGCCTGTCAGCCCCAGGTACTCTTCAAAGGCTTCTCTGGTGCCGCTGCCTGCCTCATGCCCGATTACCACAATGGGAAACGGCTCTCCCCCCACCTGGCTCCAGTCCGTGATCTTTCCGCTATAAATATCCTGAAGCTGCTGCCTGGTCAGCCCTGCCGTCCTGTTGCCCGGGTCTACGCAAACTGCAATCCCGTCCAGGGCCACAATATTTTCCACTGCCCCCAAAGCCTTTTCCTCATTTTTCAGCTTCCTTGAGGAATTGCCGATGTCTGCGGAGCCGGAAAGCACCGCCGCGATTCCCGCTCCGGAGCCCACATATTCCACCGTCACCGTCACCTGCGGATACTTTTTCATAAAGCTTTCCGCCAAAGCCTCCGACATTCTTTCCATAGAGGTGCTTCCCGCAAGCCGGATACTGCCGGACATAATGTCTTCTTGGGGAACCGTCTGACTGTCCCCGTCTGTTGATCCCTTTCCGACGCTGCCGGAACTGCCCAAAAGTAACAGCCCTGCCAGTATCATAACCCCTATTTTACAGACTGCCTTGCGCTCCTGCCTCATGCGCTCCGCACCGTGGCCAGAATACCGTCCGCGATGGCCTGGGTCGTTTCCTGAAAGCGCTGATCTAACAGGCGATTATCCTCGTCGGTATTGATAAAGCCCACCTCCACCAGCACTGCCGGCATCTCGGTTCGGTTGAGCACTACCAGGTTTGTTCTCTCGTTGACCCCCTGATTTGCATATCCCAAGACCTCCAGCCGGGTATTAATATTGTCCGCCAGCCTCGCCGCCTCTCCGTAGCGATTATAGACTAAGGATTCTACCCCCGTATACTGATTGGGATAAGGGCTGGAATTACGGTGAAGAGAAACAAAATAGTCCGCATTTACGGCGTTTCCTTCCAGGGCTTTCCTCTCGGGCGATTCATATATATCCGTGGTACGGGTGTAGTAGACATTTACCCCGTTTGCCTCCAAAATGGTCCCTATCGCCAGGGCAAGGGCCAGCGCATCATCCTTTTCCTGTCTTCCGTTATAGGTGGCCCCCGGATTGCTGCCGCCGTGCCCTGCGTCGAGAACTACCAGTGCCAT
>CAZAMX010000285.1:0-3775 GCA_964486095.1 uncultured Acetatifactor sp.
TCAGACAGAGAGTGGGGAGCAGTCTGTCACTCTGGAAGGAGGGCAGATGGCGAAGCTGTTACGTTATATTGTGCATACGCTGGAGATTTTTATGTGGGAACAGGACTATTGCCTAAATCCTGATGAAGATGATTTTTTCACAGATATTCCTCCAGAGGAAGATATTTATGTGGATAATCTGGAGGAAAAAGAAAAGGCTCTGCCAAGGGAACTGGAGGGCAGACCGTTTTGGCAGGTGCGAGTGGAATACAGCAACCATACAACCTAAAATCCATGTTATGGACACTCAACACCCACTAAAATGAATGGGTGGGACTACAATTTTTATTGAAAAATAGGCATTCCTGGGATATAAAGCAATTGCTTTTATTTAGTGTTTATGCTATAATATAGACACTAAATAAAAAGGAGTAATTCCATGCCCAGAAAAGCGTCCGGGGAGCCCAAGGTAAAACGTGTTGAGCGCCTGCAATCGAATGGAGACATTTATATCTACGAAGTAACAACGCGATATAATCCGGAGAAAAGGTATAACGAGTATGTATCCAGTAAGTTGCTTGGCAAAAAATCCCCGGATGGAACCGGAATTCTTCCGACCAGGCCACGTAAGACCCCAGGGACGAACGAAACTGCTGCTGTCCGCAAGACAGTCGGAGCCATGGATATCCTGGAATGGATTGGTAGAGAATCCGGCATTGATGATGACATGCTCAGTTCCGCAGATATAGGAACCGCGCAAAAAGTCATCTCTATTGCAAGGTTTTGGATGGCCAACCCGGATAAGTCAATCCGGCGGATCGAGGAATGGCAGATTAGCCATACGCTTCCTTACCGTGAAGGGCTTTCCGAGGATACCTGTTATTCCCTGATGAAGGATCTGGGGCAGGATATCTCCGTATCGCAGAAGTATTTCCAGTATCGTGCGTCGCACGCAGCCTCAAAGTCGTCCGTTGCTGTCGACAGCACCACGATCTCATCGTATTCGGAATATCTTAACGATGTCCGGTTCGGCTACAACAAGGATGGAAATGGCCTCGCCACCGTGAAGATGCTTACGCTTTTTTGCCTGAATGACCACCAGCCGATCGCTTTTTCACGTCAGCCCGGAAACATACCGGATGTCATCTCTGTCCTGAATGCCCTCAGGCAGCTTTCTGTTCTTGGGATGGACAGGCCCCTTCTGGTTCTTGACGGCGGCTTCTTTTCGGAAGACAACATCCTGGCTTTCGTGCATTCACATACAAAGTTTCTCATGCGCGGACAGCTGGACGGGAAATGGATATTTCCCGAGCTGCAGGCCATAGCGCCTCAGATTGAAAGGCCGTCCAATGCATGGCAGGATTCCCCGGAAATGTATTGCATGACCAGAAGGATCAGCCACCAGTTCACCTATGAACGACAGCGTACACGCGGTGATGTGGCAAAGGGCAGCATTACTGTTGAAGAACACCGTCTGTACCTGCATTTCATTCTGGATACAGGCAGGGCCAGGCTCGACACCGCCGTCCTGATGAAGGAGATCCAACATGTGAAGCAGCAACTGGTCAATGGCGTGGAACTGTCCCTGCTGACGAAGCCAGAACGTCGGATCGCTGACCGTTTCCTGATTCAAAAGACGATGCGGGGCCGTCTAACTGTGACGCTGAACGATGAAGCAATCATGAAAGAAACCTGTTATTACGGATACTTCGTACTCGTTTCAAATGAAAAAATGGACGCCTTCAGTGCGCTAAGGGAATACCGTCTTCGAGAGTTGACAGAAGAAGGTTTCCGCATCGACAAACAATATAATGATGCCCACATAACAAGGTCCAAAACAACAGGATCGCTTGAAGGCCGATTTTTCTGCCAGTTTGTTGCATATGGTTATGAAGTGTTTTTCCAGAAGGAACTGAACCGCGTAAAAAGCTCCCTGGCGGTTCCTACTGGGGATCCGTCACATGACAGTTCAGAAACTTTCAAAAAAGAAAAAGCACTCCTTAATTGGTTGAAGGGTATGTCCGTGGCAAAACTGTTTGACTGGTTCGATGCCATTCAGGAAACGACTGTCAATACAAATATAGGCAAAGCACGTTGGAAAACAGAAACTATCGAACGTGACCGGCTGTTCCTGACGAAGCTAGGTGTGCTCAGGGGCTGATTATTGAGTGACTATAATTCGGATTTTGGGATACAACGAAAAAAGCATAATTGGTAGACTTCATAATTATTTTTCTGTATACTTTAGAACTTTTACTGCCCCAACTGCTGAGACACTGTTCCTTTTTGTGCTTTCCATGCTGGCCTTGGAATCAGCAGACTCCATCCGCTTCCTTTACAGGCACTTCCTGTCAAAGATAACGGAAAAATCGCTTAATGCATTTTATTATGCATGTTCCTATGCCAAAGCAGATTACACATCTTTCATGAATACTACCGCTGCGCTTGCCCTTGGCATGGTGCCTGAAAGGCTCCGGCCACAGCCAGTCTTCCTTTGCATCGATGACACTATGGTCCCTAAATTCGGAAGGAAGTTCGAGGACGTGTCAAAGCTTTTTGACCATGCTGCCCATAATGGCTCCAGTTACCTGAACGGGCACTGTTTCGTAAGCCTGATGCTGCGGGTCCCCGTCTGGAGATCCCAGAAGGTTTCTTATCTGGAAATCCCTTTGGGGTACCGCATGTGGAACAAGGAGGAAAGCAAACTGTCCCTCGCTGCCAACATGGTCAGACAGGTGATGCCTGTACTGCAAAGGGAGCAGAATGTGATCATCCTCTGTGACAGCTGGTATGCAAAAAAAGACATCATCGCCCTGCTGGGGGAATTCCCTAACCTGGACATCATCTGCAATGCGCGCACTGACTCGGTGATTTATGGGCTGGCCCCGGAAAGGACAGGGAAAAAAGGCAGGCCTGCAAAGCATGGGGCAAGGCTGTCCATACAGGACGATTTCAGCTTTTCAGAGGAAAAAATCGGCGGCTACTACACTGCGGTGAGGCGTGTGCTGACCAACCTGTTCGGAAGCCGGGAGGTTCTTGCCTATGTGACATCCACTGACAGGGAATCCGGTTCCAGGAGGCTGTTCTTCAGCACGGTCTTCCCGACGCAGCTCCAGATTTTCTGCATGTGGCAGGAAGATGAGCTGCTGCGGCGCACAGGGAGTAGCTGGATGCAGTATATTCCTTTGTTCTTTTATCGTTTCCGGTGGCCGATTGAAACCAGTTATTATGAACAGAAAACTTTCTGGTCATTATGCAGCTATATGGTACGGGGCAGTAAAGGCATTGAGATGCTGGTTAATCTGATCAACATATCTTATTGTGCCATGAAGCTTCTGCCTTACAGCGATCCCTTTTTTGCAAAATACCAGGATCAAAGCGCACAGGATTTTCGTTTTTCTCTCAGTGAAAAGATTCGCGAACAGGTATTTATTGCCAGTTTCGCAAATTCACTCGAAACCACAGTAAAATCAAGTGCCTTGTTTAACAGGATGGAACATTGGGTGTTGCAGCGAATGCAATTAAAGTAAAATCTGTAAACTGGTGTTGTATATACCAAATTATCGCAAATTTCCTCCCCCCGGCAGCAACCCGGTAATTAATCCGCCGTCCACTTGAACCACCTCGACAGAATTTCCGGAATCGATTTGGATTGGCACAAAAGCCTTGCTCTTATGCGCCTTATCCTGAATCACTTCTTTTTGTCCCCCGGTTAAATGAGTTACAATTGACATTTCTTTTTTCTCGTTATTTTTTACCATATTTCCTCACCTTTGCTCTCTGTCCAGTTCCACAT
>CAZAMX010000286.1:0-3773 GCA_964486095.1 uncultured Acetatifactor sp.
GATAACCATCGCTTTTTGGCTGGCATCTTCCGGCAAACGCCTGTCACTTTCCAATTGTCCGGCATAACCCATTACCATTGACAGCGGCGTACGTATGTCGTGGGATACCCCTGCAATCCAATTTGCCCTGGCGGTTTCTTTTTTGATAAGCTGTCTGCTCTGAGATTGTAAAATTTCTGAGGTTTGGTTAATGCTTACTGCAAGTTCGGATAATAATCCTTTTTCTCTTATATGGACAGCCTTATTTTGGGGCAAGGCCTGTATTCCGTTGACAATTGGCTTTACGGATTTTAACAGCTTGGAATTAGCAATCACATAGATCATAAAAATAAGCGCCGCATTAATTGCCAAAACAGAAAGGACCGTTTTGGGCAGGTTGGCAATGAAGTTATAATCCCAGCTTGGCCACATATGTTTCCAAAAGCTGTCCTGCGGATAACCCAAGACAACAAGTCCGTTTGCAGCTTCTCCTGTAAACGTTGGATACCCCGCTATATAGCCGCGGGTCAGACCGGCAATGTCCGAAACGGAATATGACATCGGCACGGCTTCAGGCAGATTTTCTGTCTGCCATACCACCTGCATCGTTTTGTTATCAATAAAGATAGCCCATACATTAGCATTTAGGAGTGCAAACGCTTCCTCTTCCGGCAGACTATATCCGTTTTCATCTTGCAGCAGATGATCGGCAACTTCCTCCGCGGTTTTCCAGGGATAAGCATTTGGCATTTGGTTTACGGTGTATAAACCCAATATTGTAAAATTCAAAAATATAAGCAATATCGAGGATAAAAGCATAATACCGACAAAACGCCGTATCAGTTTAGGCACACTTTTCATCTCATTTTCCCTCTACTACGAGCTTGTATCCAAGCCCCTTTATTGTAATCAGGGAAACAGGATGGGACGGATTGTCCTCAATCTTTTCTCTGATCCGGCGGATATGCGCCATCAGCGAGTTTTCATAACCAAAGGGATTGTCGCCCCAGGCGGCTTCACACAAAGCATCAATTGTAACAATTCGCCCTGCGTTCCGATATAGAGCAGAAAGAATGTCGTGTTCTTTTGCCGTAAGCAAAATATGTTCTCCCTTCTTTATGATTTCCGCACGTTCAAAGTCAATTTCACTATTTGACAGCTTTACTACAGGATTTTCGCCTTTATAGCTTCTCTTAAGAATTGCATTGACACGGAATAACAATTCTTTGGGCAAAAACGGCTTTACCATATAGTCATCTGCTCCAAGTCCAAAGCCGCGCAATTTGTCATCATCTTCTCCGCGGGCTGTTAAAAACAGTACAGGATAGTCAGAAGCACCTTTAAGCTGTTCCATAAGGCGAAACCCGTTACCGTCCGGAAGCATTACATCGAGAATCGCAAACTCCGGATGCCAGGATTCCGAAATAGCAAGCGCTTCCTTCCCTGTTTTTGCCGTCCGAATATTCCGAAATCCGTCCTCGGTTAAAATTGATACTACCAGGCTTAAAAGCTCCTGCTCATCATCCACAAGCAGAATACGCTTTTGTTTCAAATAATCAAGGTTCATGCTTACACCCCCTTTTCCCCTATTATAACATGAAATAATGTCTTTTTTGCATGAGCGGGTCAATGTAAGGTAAATGTAAGGACACGAGAAGGTTGGCACAAGGTTGGGGCAGTACAATAAATTTACAGTAACGAGAAAGGAGCATCTACAATGTATATCATTGAAACTGAAAATCTAGCCAAATCTTATGCCGATTTTACGGCAGTTTCAGGGATTAATCTGCATATTCCCAAGGGAGCTGTTTATGGATTCCTGGGTCCGAACGGGGCAGGAAAGTCTACTACGATGAAACTGTTTTTGGGACTTACCAAACCGACGAGCGGTTCCTTCACGATTAACGGGAAGAAGTATCCTGAAAACAGAGTGGAAATTTTGAAAGAAGTCGGTTCGTTTATCGAAGCCCCTGCTTTTTACGGCAATTTAAGCGGTGAGGAAAATCTTGAAATTATCCGCAAAATACTGGGGCTGCCCAAATCCTCTGTATCCGAGGCTCTTGAGATTGTAGGACTGACGCAATTTAAAAAACGGCTTGCAAAAAAATACTCCCTTGGGATGAAGCAGCGATTAGGGCTTGCAGGCGCATTAATCGGAAAACCGCCGATTTTAATTTTGGATGAGCCGACAAACGGCCTTGACCCTGTAGGCATCCATGAAATCAGAACGCTTATCCGTTCTCTGCCGGAAAAATTCAACTGCACTGTTTTTGTATCCTCACATCTGCTGTCGGAAATTGAACTGATGGCTGATCACATCGGCATCTTAAATCATGGACATCTGCTGTTTGAGGGCACACTTGACGAGCTGAAATTCAGTGCCACTTCCAAAGGGTATCCTGCGGATCATCTCGAAGATACCTTTCTCGCCTTGATTCAAGAGGACAATCAGAAAAGAGGTGCTGTAAGATGAGCGTTATCCTGGAATGTAAAAAAATCAGACGAACAGGCTTCTGGGCTGCCTTTGCAGTCGGCGGTATCCTTTCAGCGGCTGTCCCTGTTGTCAACATGGCTGTCCGCTCGGAAATATACCTTGCACAGCAGGGTAATCCTGTGCAAATTCTGCTCAGTGCCAATTGGCAGTTGATGGCAATGCTGAACGTTCTGCTTGTTACGGCAGGAACCTGCCTTTTATACCATACCGAATATGCCGACAATGCCATGCAGAAAATGAAGTCGCTCCCCCTTCGGGAAAGCTCCGTTTTCTTCGGAAAGGTTATACTGATCATTTTTGTAAGTGCATTTGTGCTTGTAATAGAAGCAGGGGCCGCCGCCTTCTGCCTGTATCATTGGTTTCACCCCGGAGAGGGTTTAGGGAGCGAGGTTTTTAAAAATTTTGGGTACGCCTTTCTGCTGATGCTGCCTTGCAGTATCCTATCGCTCCTGATCTCGGAAGCTTGTAAGAATATGTGGGTATCGCTGGGGATTGGTATAGTCTGCGTTTTTACTGCGACAATGCTGCCCGCAAATTCTTTTTTCCTTTCGCTCTTTCCATTTGCGATGCCGTTTCAAATCTTTGCGGGCACTGATCCGGCAAGGGTAACACATTATATCTATGCAGCCGCCGCAGAGCTTGTGCTTTTTTGTCTGGCAGAGCTGATATTCATAAATGTAAGGAGGTCCTTTGAATGAACTTTTTTTCGCTTCTCATGGTCGAATTGCAAAAAATGAAACACTCGAAGATACTGCCGATTCTCCTTGCTGCAACGGTTATCCTATGGATACCATCCGTTTTGAACGCACCTATGAATTTTGAAATGCAGGCGGAGGGGATTTCTCCGGAAAATAATTTCTTTATTCAGGGCTTTATGGGAATGTCCTGGTTTATGTTTCCCGCGGGCATGGTAGTTGGCACAGTTCTTTTAAGCCAGAAAGAACGGGCTGACAAGGGCCTTTTAAAAATGCTTGCCCTGCCGGTCAACACAGCAAAGCTTTGCATGGCCAAGTTTATCGTTCTGCTTGTGCTGGCAGTTTTTCAAATCGGTATGGCTGTGGGTATGTATTATATTGCCGCAGCCATCGCCTCCGGGACCCAGGACTATCCTTTTATTTTGCCGCCCTTGTTTGTCTTTCAGGAGGCGGGGATACTATTTGCTGCAGCAATTCCGATGATTGCATTTTTCTGGATGTTATCGGTTTGCATCCGGACGCCGATTTTTTCTATCGGTATCGGCTTAGCTTCCATCGTGCCGTCTGTATTGCTGATTAATGCAAAAGCCTGGGTTGCCTATCGG
>CAZAMX010000287.1:0-3761 GCA_964486095.1 uncultured Acetatifactor sp.
CTCGGGGAGGGAAGGAGAATACATTTACAGGCTTGTGGAGCAAATGTCCGGCGTTAGCGGAAAGGAGCGGAAACGGGTCTGGATCGATTCTCAGACGGAAGAAGAAATTTTAAGAGGGATCCGCGAGGCGAAGGATTTAAGTGAATATGACAGCTTAAGCGATGCAGCATATTTAAGAGCAAAGGAAGATTACCTGATGGGGATCAACTTTTCCCGGGTGCTGACCTTAAAATACGGAAGAACCGTGAAGGATTATCTGAAGCGTGACCGGGCGGTAATTTCCGTAGGCAGAGTCATGACCTGCGTGCTGGGCATCGTGGTGAACAGGGAGCGGGAGATCCGCTCCTTTGTAAAGACACCCTTCTATCGGGTGCTGGGGACTTTCAGCCTAAAGGGCAGAAGCTTCTCGGCGGAGTGGAAAGCGGTGGAGGGCTCCCGCTTTTACATGTCTCCGAAGCTGTATAAGGAAAACGGCTTTAAGGAGAGGGCTGATGCGGAACGGTTGATCACATTCCTGCAGGACGCATCCATGGGCGGGGAGGCACAGGGCGCGTCCAAGAGGCAGGAGCCATCCGAAGCGCCGGACCATTCCCCGGCCGGAGATATGCAGGAGGCCCGGGTGGAGAGCATTGAGCGTAAAAAGGAAACGAAAAATCCCCCCCTGCTGTATAACCTGGCGGAGCTGCAGAATGACTGCTCGAAATTCTTTAAGATCAGCCCCGATCAGACCCTGGGGATTGTGCAGGAGCTGTATGAGAAAAAAATGGTGACCTATCCGAGAACGGACGCCAGAGTCCTGTCTACCGCCGTAGCAAAGGAAATCCATAAGAATATCGGCGGCTTGAAAAATTATGGGCCGGCTGCGGTATTTGCGGGGGAGATTCTGGGAAAGGGAAGCTATAAGGGGATTGCAAAGACCAGATATGTGAACGATAAGCAGATTACGGATCACTATGCCATTATTCCCACCGGCCAGGGGCTGAATAATCTTCATGGACTTTCCGCTTTGGCCGCGAAGGTATATGAGCTGATTACACGGAGGTTCTTAAGTATCTTTTATCCGGCGGCGGTGTATCAGAAGTTTTCCCTCTGCGTCGGCGTAAAGGGGGAGAAATTTTTTGCAAATTTTAAGGTGCTTCTGGATGAGGGATATTTAAAGGTGTCTTATGTCTTCCGCAAGGAGGAAAAGGCGGATGCAGGGGCTTTTGCAAAGGACGGGGCGAAGAAAAATAAGCCGGAAGGCCAGGAAGAGGCCGGAGAGAAGGCTGACGGGGAAAACGAGCCGGAAATTAAGTGCGACGAAGAGCTTACCGGTCTGCTGACGGCGTTGAAAAAGGGCGACAGCGTGGTGCCGGAGGCTTATGAAATCAAAGAGGGCGAGACCTCGCCTCCCAAACGGTATACCTCCGGCAGTATTATCCTGAACATGGAGAATGCCGGTCAGTTTATTGAGGACGAAGAGCTGAGGGCTCAAATCAAGGGCAGCGGCATCGGCACCAGCGCCACCCGGGCGGAGATCTTAAAAAAGCTGGTGAATATCGAATACCTGGCCTTAAATAAAAAGAGCCAGATGCTGACGCCCACCTTAAGGGGGGAAATGATTTATGATGTGGTAAGCGGCTCAATTAAGGCATTGCTGGATCCTTCTTTGACAGCCAGCTGGGAAAAGGGCCTTACCCTGGTGGCAGACGGAAAGATCACCTCAAAGGAATATATGGATAAGCTGACAGGCTTTGTGGGCAGAAGGACGGAATATGTCAAGCAGTTGAACAATCAGAGACAGCTTTACGGGATGTTTGACGCAGCGGCGGTAAATTATAAAAGCAAAGACCTGGCAGTAAATAAAAATCAAAAATAAAGGAGAATCAGGAATTATGAGTGGAATTACAGTTGCGGATCTGTATGATTTAAAGGAGACAATAGCGGCAGAGCTGTTTGAGAATGTGACTTATCCCTGGGAGGTGCTGCCGAAGATACATGACTTTATTCTGGAGCTTGGCAGTCGTCTGACGGAAGATAAATATGAAAAGAGGGGGGAGGACATCTGGATTGCAAAAAATGCAAAGGTGGCTCCCACGGCCTGCTTAAACGGTCCTCTGATCGTGGACGAAGAAGCAGAAATCCGTCATTGCGCCTTTGTGCGGGGAAATGCCATCGTAGGAAGAGGCGCGGTAGTGGGAAACTCCACAGAGCTGAAGAACGTAGTGCTTTTCAACAAGGTACAGGTGCCCCATTATAATTATGTGGGAGACAGTGTTTTGGGCTTTAAGGCTCATATGGGAGCAGGTTCCATCACCTCCAACGTAAAGAGCGACAAAACTCCGGTGGTGGTGAAGAAGGGTGAAAATATCCATATTGAAACCGGATTAAAAAAGATGGGTGCCATGCTGGGAGATCATGTGGAGGTTGGCTGCAACAGCGTATTAAATCCCGGCACGGTCATCGGCAGGGAATCCAATGTCTACCCCTGCTCGTCTGTGCGGGGCGTGGTACCGGCCCGCAGCATCTATAAGAAAAAAACGGAGATACTGGAGAAAAGATGGCCGAAATAAGAAAAAGCGCTTTCCTCGCAGGCTGGGGCAGGCGCTTTTTTTATGCTAAAAACAACTTAATATTAGTTAATATTTATAGAATGACATAATTAATTTGTTGATTTTATCTATTTCAAAAAACAGAAACTTCCCCTATTATAAAAAGGAATGAAGATTTTTAAGGTATAAGAGGGCATACAGGAAAAAGGGGGATTAAGATACAGTGAATATTATTTATAACGAAACGGCAGGAATCTTTAAACTGGATACGGCTCATACCAGCTATCTGATCGGACTGACGGATGACGAGGGCTTTATCGGTCACGTTTACTACGGGGAGACCATCAGTGACAGCGATGCCGGATACCTGATGCGGACAGGTGAGCCGCCTTTTGTGCCTTCAAAAAACAGCAGGGACAGAAGCTCCTTTTTCGATGCTTTTCCCATGGAGTTTCCCGGCTGCAATACGGGTGATTACAGAGAAAGCGCCATAGAGGTGCTGGACGGGGGCGGCCATAACGGGGTTGAAATAGTATATAAGGATCACAGGATTTATGCGGGGAAGCCGGCGCTGAACGGACTGCCGGCCACCTTCGGCGTAAGCGGCGACTGTATGACGTTGGAAATTGACGGAGTGGACAAGACCCTCGGACTGGAGGTGACACTGCGATACAGTATTTTTGAGGATGTGGATGTGGTGGCCCGGAGCGTTTCCGTCAGAAATCGGTCAAACACTCCCATTTTTCTTACCAGGCTCATGTCCGCCAACGTGGACATGGATATGGGCCAGGAGGATTACAGACTGTTGACGCTTCACGGCTCCTGGGCCAGGGAGCGGCATATGGAGCTGCGGGAGATCGGACGGGGAAAAGTAAGCGTAGGCTCTACCAGAGGGGAATCCTCTCATCAGGAGCATCCTTTTATGGCATTGGTATCCGCAAAGGCCGGTCAGGAGAACGGCAGTGTCTACGGCTTTCACTTTGTCTATTCCGGCAATTTTATTGCCCAGGTGGAGAGAACTCAATTTGACAGCCTGCGGGTACAGATGGGGATTCATCCCAAGAATTTCTGCTGGCAGCTGAAGCCGGGAGAGAGCTTTGAAGCGCCGGAGGTGATTTTGACTTATTCTCCCCAGGGTCTGGGAGGCATGAGCAGGACGCTTCACGATCTGTACCGGAATCATTTGATCAGGAGCCCCTATAAGGATAAGAAGCGTCCCGTTCTGATCAA
>CAZAMX010000288.1:0-3761 GCA_964486095.1 uncultured Acetatifactor sp.
GGGCTTGTGATGCTTCCCGTAGAATTAATCGACGACAACGGGATTATGCTGCGCAAATGTGTGATGCAGCAGATTGAAAACTGGGGCCTTTCAGGCGAATTTAAGACCTGGGTGGAAGAGGCCTGCATCTTTACGTCTACCCTGGTGGACCGGATCGTTACCGGCTATCCCCGTGCCACAGAGCAGGAAGAGTGGGAGAAGCTGGGATATGAGGATCGAATTATGGTTACGGGGGAACCATTTGCACTCTGGGTGATCGAGTCCGAAAAGGACATCAGCAAAGAATTTGATCTGCCCGGAGCGGGACTGCCCGTAATCTTTACCGGGGATCATCATCCCTATAAGCAGAGAAAGGTGCGCATTTTAAACGGCGCCCACACCTCCTTTGTACTGGCCTCTTACCTTTGCGGAAACGACATTGTCAGGCAGTCCATGGAGGATCAGGATATATGTAACTTCATGAATAAGACTATTTTTGAAGAGGTGATCCCTACGCTGACCCTCCCGGAGGATGAGCTGAAGGAGTTTGCGGGAGAGGTGGTAAACCGCTTCAACAATCCTTATGTGGATCATGCGCTGCTGGCCATTTCCTTAAATTCCGTGTCCAAATGGCGCGCAAGGTGTCTACCCAGCCTGCTGGGATATGTGGATAAGTTTGGAAAGCTGCCGGTTCATCTTACGTTTTCCATTGCGGCGCTGCTGGCTTTCTATCACGGCACGGAAATTCAGGATGGTGTACTAAAGGGCGACAGAAACGGGCAGACTTATGATATTAAGGACGACGGCGCCGTGCTGGAGTTCTTCAGGGATAACTGCGGCAAGGATACCAGAACCTTTGTGACGGCTTATCTGGGGAGAGAGGATTTCCATGGACAGGATCTGAACAAGGTGCCCGGTCTTACCGACGCGGTGGTTTCTTTCCTGGACGATATTAAGGAAAATGGCATGAGGGCGGCATTATGCAGGATTTCATAAAAATTAATGACAATGATTCGGTGGTGGTAGCGCTGAAGACCATCCCTGCGGGGGAGACCCTGACCGTGGAAGTACGGGGAGAGACCAGACAGGTCACTGCGCTGGAAGAGATTCCGGCCGGGCACAAGATGGCTGTCTGTGATATTCCGGCGGGAGGCGAGGTCGTTAAGTATGGTTACCGTATCGGCAATGCAAAAGAGGACATCAGGGCGGGAGCTTGGATACACACGCACAATATAAAAACTGCGCTGGGGGATCTGCTGGAGTATACCTATGAGCCTGCAGATTTCGGGGAGGCATTTAAGGCAGACGAAAATGCCGGAAAAGATGTGACTTTCATGGGCTTTCAGCGTCCTGACGGCAAGGTTGGCGTGCGGAACGAAATTTGGATCATTCCCACGGTAGGCTGTGTAAACAACGTGGCTACAGCCATAGCCAGGGAAGCAAATATCTGGCGAATTGCTCAAGGAGAAAAATATTCCAGTGTGGGCGAGGTCATTGCGTTTCCTCACCCTTACGGCTGTTCCCAGATGGGGGATGATCAGGAGCATACCAGAAAGATTCTGGCGGATCTGATTAACCATCCCAATGCAGGCGGAGTGCTGGTGCTGGGGCTGGGCTGTGAGAACAGCAACATTGATGTGCTGAAGCCCTATATCGGGGATTATGATGAGAAAAGAGTAAAATTTGTGGTGGCCCAGGAATGGGAGGATGAAATTGAAAAATCCCTGGAAGTGATCAGGGAGCTGGCAGATTATGCTGCCGAATGTAAGCGGGAGCCTGTCAGCGTCAGCAGACTGGTGATCGGCATGAAGTGCGGCGGCAGCGACGGACTCTCCGGTATCACCGCCAATCCCCTGGTGGGCCGTTTCTCCGATAAGCTGATCGGCCTTGGGGGCACCACCATTCTCACCGAGGTGCCGGAGATGTTCGGCGCGGAGACCATTCTTATGAACCGCTGTGCCGATCGGGAGCTTTTTGACAAGACGGTCGATCTGATTAATGACTTTAAAAATTATTTTAAGAGCCACAACCAGACGATATACGAGAACCCTTCTCCCGGAAACAAGAAGGGCGGGATCTCCACCCTGGAGGATAAGTCTCTGGGCTGTACCCAGAAATCGGGCAGTGCCCCGGTCCGCGGCGTGCTTCAGTACGGGGACAAGGTGGAGACGGCGGGCCTGAATCTGCTCAGCGCTCCCGGAAACGACCTGGTAGCAGCCACAGCCCTTGCGGCGGCGGGGGCGCACATCGTTCTCTTTACCACCGGCCGGGGAACGCCCTTTGCCTCTCCTGTGCCCACGGTAAAGATTTCCACGAATTCCGGGCTGGCAGGCAGGAAGTCCAACTGGATTGACTTTAATGCCGGCGTGCTGGTGGAGGACAAAACCATGGAGGAAGAGACGGAGGCGCTTTTTGATTACGTGGTGGAGGTGGCTTCCGGAAAGCAGGTCCGCAGCGAGGCGGCAGGTTTTCATGATATGGCCATTTTCAAGCAGGGCGTGACTCTGTAAAGCGTATTGCTTATGGAATGATTACCCCTGGGACGGATTCGCCCCAGGGGTAAAACGGTTAATGTGAAGAAAGTTTTTGGATTGATAAGGAAGGGCGGGGGTATCGGAATGATGGAACAGTTGAGCGGAGAACAGATCAAACAGCTTTCCAGGAGGGCAGACGGACTTTTTGACTTAAGCTCTGTGGATGAGAATCTGTTTCGGGCGGCGGGGCGGGTATTTCCCGTGTATGCGGCCTATGAGACGGATCAGAACGGGAAGGCAGGTTATCCGGATTTGCTTTCTCAGATGCGGATTTTAGGGGGAGAACTGGAAAAGGAAGAGAGCCTGGAGAACAGGCAGCTGTTTTTGGAGGGGCTGCTTGGGACCATTGAAAACGTGAGTCCCCAGCTTTATGAATATTATCGGGAGCTGGCGGATTTGTTTCAGAAAGTGCTGGCGGAAACCTTGACACGGTATGGCACAGATGCGGGAGAAAAGCTGAAAAGCCTTCTGAACCGGGCGGCAGAGCTTTATCTTCTGCAGGCGGAAAGGTACGAAAGCATGATTCCGGCGAAAGCGGAAAAAGGCAGCGCCTCCGAAGGAATTCAAAGGCTGACAGCCGACCTTGAAGTCAAGACGGTGATGGTTACGTCCAGAAATGCGGTTATCGAAATCCTGGACGGAGGAAGGTATTTTTCCGTTTGCAAATACCGTGTCCTGGTAAACGGCAGAGAAACTCTTATCACAGATAGGACTATGGTCTCCCTGTACGACTTAAAGCCGGACAGAGACTATCAGGTGGAGATCTTTGAAGGGACGGAGAAAAAAGGATGTGTGGAGTTTAGGACGACCCATGAGTTTGTGACTCTGGACGTGAGAAGGTTTGGAGCAAAGGGAGACGGGGAGCAGGATGATACCCATGCCATTCAGGCGGCGGTCATGGCCTGTCCAAGGGACGGCCGGGTGCTGATTCCTGAGGGAACCTACCGTATTACCAGCCTGTTTCTAAAAAGCCATATCCGGATCGAGCTGGCAGAGGGCGCCAAACTGCAGGCGTTTACGGACAAAGAGCGTTTCCCTGTATTTCCGGGCATGATCGAAAGCTTTGACGGAAAGGAAGAGTATAATCTGGGCAGCTGGGAGGGAAATCCCCTGCCTATGTATACGGGAATTATCTGCGGCGTAGGCGTGGAGGATGTGGTGATTTATGGCCGGGGAACCATCGACGGCAATGCTTCCAAGGAGAACTGGTGGAAGGATCCCAAGGGATATAAAGAGGCGTTCCGCCCC
>CAZAMX010000289.1:0-3752 GCA_964486095.1 uncultured Acetatifactor sp.
TCAGTCGGTATTCATTGGTCAGCCTGTCAAAGAGCAGCCTGTAATGCTGTATGTAAGGCTCCGCTCCCGCAGCTCCCCACCAGAACCAGCCGCCGCTGGCCTCATGAAGCGGTCTCCAGAGAACGGGAACTCCCGCCTCCTGTAAGATCAGAAGCTGTGCTGCAATGGCGTCAATATCTGCCATCAGCAGCTCGTAGCCCTCTTCATCCTGACCGTTCATAATCTTTGCCAGATCAATATTGGTGTACTCGGCATAAAATCCGCTGTACCAGTTACCGGTCAGATATTTGGAAGGGGCGTTCCAATGCCAGCAGAAAGTGACGATGCCTCCCTGCTCCCAGCACTGAATGGCCAGATCGGTGGAGCGGCCCTTGCTTCCGTGTTCCACAAAGGAAGGCGTGTACTCCATAAAATCAAGTCCCAGCACTGCCGGCTTCTTGCCGGTCACCTCATTCACCACCCGTATTTCCTTCCCGTTGATTCCCGTATCGCAATACTGTCCGGAAAGAATCCTGGTGCCGTAATTGTCCGCCAGATAGCTCATCAGCCGTTTTGCGTTTTCCGTGGCATTTTCGTTCACAAGCTCCGCGGAGACCTGGTAAGTCGATGCCGGTATCGGCCTTGAAACGGCCACCTTTAAATAATCCAAATCAATCCACCCCCAGAACTTGGAAACCGCGACTTCATGTTCCCCTGCCGTCAGATAAACCCGGCTGATTTCCGACTCCGTAAAGCTCTTCGTATCCGTCACCAGATTACCCAAAGCTTCGCCGTCTGCCGTCACATAGTTTTCCTTATAGTCTCCGGCCGAGCTGCTAAACAGCAGATCATAGAAGCCGTCCTCCGGAACCTCCACCGTGAAAACACAGGCGTCTCCGTCGTTTTGAAAACCGGTGGCGTACCCGCCTCCGCTGCATTCCGCTTTGCCTGTTTCCCCATGGGCGCCTCCGGTAAAGGAAGCATCCTCCGCCTCGTATGTACCGATGATTTCCGGATACAGATCCGCTTTATCTTCGCTGGATTCTGTTCCATCCGTCCTGTCTTTCTTGTCTCCGCCGCAGCCCGTAAGCTGACTGCCGGACAAGACCAGAACCATCAGATATACCGTTGTTTTTCTCCACTTTCCCATAACGGCACTCCCTGTAAATCAATTGGTTTTTAACTAATTTTAACCTTGTGTTAATCAAATTATAAATCCATTATAAAATTAATTCAATCTATTTCTATGTTTTATTCGTCGATTTTACTATATTACCAATTTCGTTTTTTTTTTTTTGTGCAAAATTAATAAAGGACTAGTTTCTTGTTAAAAGAAACTAGTCCTTTGGTCTTGTTAAATTTAAGTTAATTTTTTTGCCTGCAGCTTGTCATCAAACCCAGCAAATGAAAGACATTGCCCGCGGAATTTTTGTTTTTTATGATCTCAACCGTGTGAACCGCCGTCTCGTCGGAGGAATATACCTCCACGGCCATAATGGCATTTCCCCAGCCGCCCGCGAAATCGCAATTGATGTTCCTTACATGCTCACCGTCCACCAGCACCTCAAACTGTCCGCCCTTTCCGTCTATGGTGGCATAATACAAAATACCCAGCCGGCTGAAGGAGGCCGTAAATTTTATGCCTCCCTCCCCGTCGCAGCTCCAGCCGTCGGGAAATTCCGTGCATACTTGCTTTTCCATGAAATCCCCCATTTCGTCCGGAACAATATCGTCGCCGTCCAGTATGCGGGCATTCTCATAAATTACCCTTGTGAGCGCCGTTTCCGCGCCTGTTTCCGGCACATCCAGCTCACTTAAACTTTCATATACGCCGTTTAAATAATTCCAGAGGATCTCCCCTGTCACCGCGTGTCCAAGGGCGGACGGATGCACCTGATCCCCCGACAGCTCCTTTTCCGAAAAGCGGCCTGCCTTTATCATGTCTGCCGTCACATTGGCATAGCTTACCATAGGTACGCTGTAATGATACCCCACCAAAGCATGGTTTCCCTGGGCGGAGGCCCCGTTTGTCTGGCCCATAAATAAAAGCATTACCGCAGGCGCGCATTCATCGTTTAACAGGTTATAAAGCAGATTATCATAGGTGGTTTTATGAAAAATGTCATTTCCGTCATTTACCGAAAATTCCACCAGCACCAAATCCGGTTGATACTCCAGCACATCCTGCTGCAGGCGGTGTACTCCCAAGTAGGAATCCGTTCCGCCGATACCCGCGTTGATAAAGCGAAACGACGTTTCGGGAAATTTGTCCTGCCACCACTGAAAAAATATCTCTGCATACGCTGTTTGCGCAGGAATCTCTCCGCTTCCCAAAAGCTCATTATCCTTTGCGCCGCCGGATATTGTCCCCTGGGTAATGGAACCGCCGATACAGACCACAGTCACCTCTTTGTTTGCCTCTGCCTTCCTCATTACCGCTCCCAGCGCCCTGTCGTCACAGCCCGGCCACATGTCTGCCAGCGCCATGTCTTCCTGTGTCAAGAAAGCGGTGGGCGGTGTCAAAGCCTCCGATACCTCCGCACCGCCTGATTCCGCCAATCCGCCCGTATCAGGCAGGCTGCCTGCGCCCGACAGACTGCCTGTTTCCTGCAAATTGTCCTCTTCCGGCAGGCTGTCTGTTCCGGAGCGGTCCTGCCGGCCGCAGCCGACCAGGCTTAAAGCAACACATAACCCCAGTGCCAACAGCCTTCTGCCTGCATTTCTTTTCATATAAATACCCCCGACAAAACTATGGCTTAGAAATTCTTTACACACTGAACGCTTTCCTTGATCACCAGGCGTCCTTCCACTACATGCGTCCCGTATCTGCAGGGTTCATCATTCATCCGTTTCACCAGCACCTGTACCGCCTGAGCAGCCATTTCCGCCTGATCCACTTCGTAAGTAGTAATCCCCACATCGCAGATCCCGGGATAGATATAATTATCGAAGCCTACCACGGAAACATCCTCCGGCACACGATACCCCTTTTCCCGCAGTTTATGGATCAGTTTTCCCGCCGCCAGGTCACAGTTGCAAAAAAAGGCGGTGGGCATTTCCTCCGGCAGCTCCATCAATTCTTCCTGAATCACTCCGCTGGAAATGTTCCTGTCGTTTAGCTGCCAGCTGTCCTTCAGGGGAATCCCGTGTTCCATCAACGCCTTGGCATAGCCAAAATATCTGTCCGTAATGGAGCTGGTGGCCAGCAGCGTTCCCACATAAGCAATTTTGGTATGTCCCTGGTCCAAAAGGTAATTCACCAAGTGATAAGCGCCGTAATAGCTGTCCGAAATAACCGCGTCCGTTACCGGATCGTCATCCGTAAAATCCACATAAACCACAGGAACAGCCTTGTTTTCCTTCAGCAGCTTTAAGTATCTGCCGGGCATCCTGCCAATGACAATAATGCCGTGGGCCTTCTGATCCCGCATTAGCTTCGGCATTTCCATCTGTTCCTCCATGCGGCTGCTTATCACCTCCATCATTGCAAAGCATTCACAGTTTAAGGCACAGATAGAAACATGCTGATAGATGTTCCAATAGAAGGACTCATATTTATCCAGATATTCCTCTTCGATCAGCACGCCGATATTGTAGCTCCGGCTTCTGCTCATTTCCCGTTTGGCTGAAGAAGGAGGCCTGTAACCCAGCTCATCCGCCAGCTTTTTAATCTTTTCCCGCATCTCATCGCTGACACCCTTCTGTCCGGAAAGCGCCTTGGAGACAGTCACGGTGCTGACTCCGACCTTTTTTGCAATATCTGCCAGTTTTAC
>CAZAMX010000290.1:0-3748 GCA_964486095.1 uncultured Acetatifactor sp.
AAAGAAAAAAGATTCCGTTATCATTGACGTCTAGGAGGGCATGAAACTTGATTACGGACGCTATGTCTGCGAATTGTCAGGAGGCGCGGACTATGTGGATGCTTTCGGCCACAAGCAGCTCCAGGGGACCGCGGCTTATCTGGCCGGCTTCCTGGGCGCAGAACTGGGCTGCAAGACCAGAAGCATTGAATTTTCCACCTTGCAGAGAAGCGCTTCCCACATGGCTTCCCGGGTAGACATCAACGAAGCATTCATGGTGGGCGGCGCCGCCGTAAAGGCTGCCGATGAAGGAGACACCGGAAAGATGGTGGTCATTGACCGTATTGCAGATGACCCTTACATGAGCTCCGCAGGCATCTATGATGTTCACCGCATTGCCAACAACGAGAAGCTGGTTCCCAGAGAATGGGTAAATAAGGAAGGCAACTATATCACAGACGAATTTATCAACTACATTGAGCCCTTGATCCAGGGAGATTACCAGCCCTTCATGGTAAACGGACTTCCTCAGCATCTGGTGCTGAAGGTCTGAATATTTAGTCTAATGCCTCAGGATTATCCGACGGCTGAGACCTATTCTCGGGGCTGTGAAAAATAGGAGTTAAAAACTCCGACCTTCACAGCCCCTTTCCATTTTCATTTTCTATCTTTTCATTCTTTATCTGATGCACTCGGTTTTTCCCTCTTTCATCACAAAGCACACCCTGTCGATCACCTGCCGCTTCTCCTTGCAGTATACCAGGATGTTCGTTCCGTCCTGACTTAAAAAAGGATACTTGCCGCCGTCTACGGTAAGGGAATCCGGCTCTATGCTGTACCGGGTCAATCCCTTACGCACCGTTCCCTGCCCAAAGAGTCCTTCCCTGCCGGACTTTTCCGCCACCGGCTTACCGCCGTCAGTCACGGTATAATAGCTCTCAGGCTGGCCCAAAGCTACCATAAAGACAGCATAATCCTCATCCTGAATCTCCTGCAGATATTGGTCATAATCAGTTATCCCTTTCAGGTTCACATCTCTTTGGCAATGCTCTTCAAACAGCTCCCTCTTTTCCCACTGTTCATCCTCCCTGGCGGTAAGCCCCGCAGCCTGCAGCCACTCTCCCAGATAAGCGGTGACCTTCCCGGCGCCGGAAACACTCACATGGTCCGTGTCACAGCTGTCATAAGAAAAATCCAGCCCTGCGGCTGTATAAAGCTCTTCCTCATTAAAATCCAAATACATAAGGCCATGCTCTGCGGCATACCCGCAAACAGTGTTGTAGGCTTCTCTGCTGTAGAACATGGTGGGGGTCTTGACCAGCACCAGCCGGATATTCCTTTCCTGACAAAGCTTCACAATTTTGTCCAGATATTCCTTCATAACCGGAACCATTTCCGCATACTCCGGCTCTTCCTCCGGCATTTTAGCAAATGTTTCATAGCCCTGGATGTCAACATGAAAGTCAAGCGGCCGAAATCCCATCAGTGTCTCGTGCCCCGCCATGGTCCCAAAAGTAAAATCTCCCTCGGAAAGCCCCTTCCACCTGGTATGGAACCGCTCATTGGGGAACACATAAGCGGACAGCTTCTGATCCGGGTCAAGCCTGCAAATATCATAAACCGCCTGCAGCTTCACCCTTGACCATTTCATAATATCCATAGCCTTTCCGGTGGCCTCCCCGGCGGTATTCAACGCCTCGTCCTCATGATAGGGAAACAGCATGAAGGTATCTAAGAAAACATACTCCGGCTTCTGAAACCGCAGCGCCTCCATAAGCCAATAGTAAGACACCAGAAGATTCTGCTGCTCGCAGCCCAGGTTATAGCTTCTGATCCCATATTCCCGGTACAGCTCAACAGGGGAAAAGGCCGCGGCACAGTGGCTGCTTCCTAAAAACAGCACGTCCACGGATTTTTTCTCCATATTATAGAAATCCAGGTAGGTGGAAGTTGTAGGCCAGTCGCTGTTATAGTAATATTTCGGAAGCAGCAGCCTGTTCACCGCCCCCAGTGAAAGTGCCAGCAGCATCAGGAACACCGCCAGTTTAAAGATATATTTCTTATGTCCCCGCATCCCTTAAAAGCCCCCGTAAATAAAGTCCTGTGCGTCAAATCCAAACCCGTAGGTTCCATATACAACAATCAAAAGAATTCCGCCGATGTAAACAGTCCATCTTAAGATCAGATGCTGCTTCATCAGCCAGTTTCCTACCTCTTTGGTCCTGCCTTTCCAGCTGACCGCAAAAAGCAGCAGCACCGACAAAAGCAGCAGCATACATTCCTTAATATCCAAGCCCAGCTCGAATAACGAGTCATTTAGCAAAATCCAGGGATTGTACACTGTAAAGAGCGAACCCAGCATCTTAAGCCCCACCTTCAGGGAAGCCGCACGGAACAGCACCCACGCCAGCATCACCAAAAGATAAGTGCTTCCCTTTTGAAGGATGCCTGCCAAAAAGCTTTTGTCCTCGATCTTTAGAAGCATGTACCCTTTTTTCCTGATCCCCTTTGTAATTTCGCCCGCAATCTGATACAGGGCATGGAGCAGCCCCCAGGCAATATATTTTGCACCGGCTCCATGCCATATTCCGCTGACAAGAAAAACCGCCAGCAGATTGATCCATTTTCTCAATTTTCCCTTGCGATTTCCTCCCAGAGGAATATAAATATAATCCTTCAGCCAGCTGCTTAGGGATATATGCCATCTCCCCCAGAATTCCCTGACACTGCCTGAAAAATAAGGACGCCTGAAATTATCCGCAAGCTCGATCCCGAACATGGAGGCTATCCCCTTTGCCATGTAAACGCAGGCCATAAAATCCGTATACAGCTGAATACTGTACAGGACGCCTCCCAGCAGCACATAGCTGCCTGTATAGATCTCCCAGTTATCAAAAATTCTGTCCACAATGATCCCTGCCCTGTCCGCAATCATCAGCTTTAAAAAAAAGCCCCACAGGATCCATTGAAATCCTCTTGTAAACTTGTCCTCCTGAAAAACTGCCTTCTCAAAAAACTGCTGCCCTAACTGCCCGTATCTGGGAATAGGCCCTTGGACAATCTGAGGAAAAAACGTTACAAACAGTGCAAACTTTGCGGGATTCCGCTCCGGCTGAACCTCCCCCCTGTATACATCTGCCATATAAGCTATTAATTGCAGGGTAAAATAAGAAATCCCCACAGCCTGCAGAATACTCTGCCTGCCCACATACAGAAACCGCCCGGCCACCCAGGGCAGCAGCACCGCCCCTATGCCAAGTGCCAGAAATATCTTTTTCCTTTTTACCCTGCCTAGCAGAAGTCCCGTCCAAAAGCCGGCAAGTACGGAAAAAAGCAGCACAAGAAGCCCTCGGCCTGAAAAGCAATAATACAGCCCCAGGCTCCCCGCCAGCAGTATGCCCCAGCGAACCTTTATCGGCACCGCATAATACAGTACCAGCAGTACGACAACCGCGATATAAAACCAAAGTGACAGAAACGGCATGGTTATTTTTCCTCCACATCTTACCTACCCTATTTTAACCGCCATTCCTCTTCCCGTCAAATTAAAAAAAGCTGATCAGCATCACCGCAAGCGGGATCTCCACAACGGCACATACACAGACGATTGCAACAATGCTGCTCCTTACCTTCCTCACTGTCAAATAGGAAAACGCCATCACCAAAAGCAGGGCCGCATACCTTGCCGCGTACAACAGGCACAGATAACCGCCGATGGAAATTCCTCCCCATACCCAGGAGAGATGCTGCAGACTGTACGCAGGCGCAG
>CAZAMX010000291.1:0-3722 GCA_964486095.1 uncultured Acetatifactor sp.
GGGGAAGTAACCTTTGAACATGTGACCTTTGGATACGAGGCGGATAAAACGGTCTTAAAAGACTTGTCCTTTACGGTAAAGCCCGGCGAGAGCGTGGCGCTGGTGGGGCCTACCGGCGCAGGCAAGAGTACCATTGTGAACCTGATTTCCAGATTTTACAATGTAAACGGCGGACGGGTTCTCATCGACGGACAGGATATATCCAAGGTGACGCTGCATTCCCTGCGTTCCCAGATGGGAATCATGCTTCAGGACAGCTTTATCTTTTCGGGTACCATTGAGGACAATATACGGTACGGAAAGCTGGATGCTTCTCTGGAAGAAATTATAAAGGCCAGCGAGACAGTATGCGCGGACGAATTTATTCGCAGGTTTACGGATGGTTATCAGACAGAGGTGAAGGAGCGGGGGTCCCTGCTTTCCCAGGGGCAGAAGCAGCTGATTTCCTTTGCCAGAACCCTGCTTTCCGACCCGTCCATATTGGTTTTGGATGAGGCGACCTCCAGCATCGACGTACAGACGGAAAGAGCCCTGCAGCAGGGTCTAAACGCCATGCTGCAGGGGAGGACATCCTTTATTATCGCCCACAGACTGTCCACTATAAAGAATTGTGATAAAATCATGTATATTGATCAGGGCGGGATCATGGAGTGCGGTACTCATGATGAATTGATGGCAAAGAAGGGATATTATTACCATTTGTATACAGCGCAGATGGAAGATATAGCTTAATGTGAGATGGAAGGAGCAGCTTATGAAATTTGAACCGAAGTCTCTGAATTATGATCTGAGTCCTTACACAGGGCTGACCAGAGAAAGCTGGCTGGAGGCCGGAAAATATATGCTGGAAGGAATTTTCCGCCACATTGAGGATTTCCAGGACCCTGTGGTGATGCCCAGGAAGGAGACGGAAATCACTTACCCTCATTTGCGGGATACAAAAGAAGCCCAGCATACCCAGCGGCTTGCGGAGATTTTTGAAGGGCTGACCCGCTCCTTCTTTATAGCCGCTCCCATGATAAAGAATCTGCCGGATCTTACGATCTGCGGTTATTCGTTGGCGGCATATTATAAAAATCAGGTGCTTAGCTGCTGTACAAGAGGGGATGAGCTTTATATCGGCACCTATGAGGATCAACAGAATATCATCGGCCATACGGATCCCTTTCGGGCGTTTCAGCAGACCGTGGAGACCTGTGCCTTGGTTATTTGTCTCTGGGTCAGCAGGGAGCAGATCTGGGATACTTATACAAAAGAAGAAAAGGATACCATAGCAGATTTTCTGGAATCCTACGCTCACGAGAATACGGTGCCCCAGAACTGGCGGCTGTTTAATATGCTGGATATGGCCTTTCTGCACATGGAGGGTTATCCCATTCAGAAGGATGTCATGCTGGATCATGCCCAGGCAATCTTGAATTATTATGCGGGGGAGGGCTGGTATCGGGACGGTCATTCCTTCGATTATTATTCCTGCTGGGCCTTTAATGTGTATGCGCCTATCTGGAATCTTTGGTATGGCTATGAGAATGCGCCTTATTTGGCAAAGCAGTTTGAAGAGCATTCCAACAGGCTTATGGAGACCTATGGAGATTTCTTCGATAAGGACGGCTGGACCAATATGTGGGGCAGAAGCAATATTTACCGTAATGCCGCCACCAGTGCCTTTGACGGCAATATGCTGCTGCGGGAGAGTAAGGGGGATCCGGGGCTGGCAAGACGGATTTCTTCCGGCTCGCTGATGCAGTTTCTGGGCAGGGAGGATTTCCTTTGGGAGGGTATTCCCACCTTAGGCTTTTACGGACAGTTTTCCCCCCTGGTTCAAGGCTATTCCTGCGCGGAATCTCCCTTCTGGCTGGGAAAGGCGTTCTTGTGCCTGCATCTGCCGGCGGAGCATCCTTTTTGGACGGCAAGGGAAAATAACGGGACATGGGAGAGGTTAGGGAAAAATCAGGTGAAGGTGACCACGTTAAACGGTCCGGCCCTCTGCTTTTCCAATCACGAAGCCAACGGCGAGACAATTCTCAGAACGGGGAAAGTGGTTAAGAATGTGGGCGACCTCCATGGGATGTGGAATTACTCTAAGCTTTGCTTTAATACGAAGTACCCATGGGAGTCCGTTCCCAGGGAGTCCGTTCCCAGGGAGTCCGTTCCCAGGGAATCCGTTCCACAGAAATCCATTTCCGGGGAAGCGAATGAAGAGCATTGCCCGGTGGAATCCCAGCAGTACGTTTTATGGGACACTACTACGAAAAAAGCCGCCCGGGCAAATGTTACCTTTTGGGGCGGAGAAGAGGACGGGGTGCTGTACCGCAGGCAGTTTTTTGATTATCGGCTGGATACGGAATGTCATTGGCTCCAGGCTGTCAATCTGGCGGATTTTGCGGTTCCCTGCGGGATCTTGAGGGTGGATAAGCTCAGGCTCCACAGATGTCCCGTGGAGCTGACTCTTGGATCATATGGATTTCCGGATAATGGGACGGAAGTGACTGAAAAGACCTTCAGTGGAGGGAAGGCTATTATTTTAAAGGGAAGAGACTCTTTGGGAAATGAGAAGCAGATGGCAATGTCCGTTTACTACGGGGGCTGGAAGGATTTGAAGTTGATCCGCAGCATCGGGACCAACCCGGACTCTGAAAGGTCCATTGTTTTGTACGCCATAACGGACAGGAAAAAGCAGTATGGCTACGAGCCGTATATCCTGATTTCCCAGGTGCTGACGAAAGAGAGCCATCAGGACTTTACGGAAGAGGAACTGTTTCCCATAGAAGAGCTGGTATATGCCGATCCGGAATGGTGCGGGGGCTACGGGCCGGTGGTGATCCGTTTAAAGGACGGCACGAGTAAGAAGGTTGAATTTGAAGGAATAGAGGGAAGGTTGATGCTGTAAGGAAGGGGGCTGATGTTTTCATCAGCCCTCCGTTTGCTTTTCTCTATATTTATTTATAAATTCGTTTTGTGTGCAGGGTTTACTGTAATAGTAGCCCTGTATATAGTCCGGCTTTAAAAGAGTAATCTTTGCCAATTCGTTTGAAGTTTCAATGCCCTCAACCACCAGATCCAGTCCCAAATTGTGAACCATTTTGATAATATGGAGAAGCAGGTCAAATTCGTATGAGTTATCTAATGCTTTCAAGGTAAAGCTGCGGTCGATTTTTATGATGCTGGGACGCAGGTTTCCGATATTGGTCAGGTTGGAATAGCCCTTGCCAAAATCATCCAGAGCAATTCCGACTCCGATGGCCTTTAATTTGGACCACACGCTTCTGACGGCGGCGCTGTCCTCAAGATGTCCGCTTTCCGTCAACTCTGCGATCAGGCATTCGGGAGGAAGCGAAAGTTCGTCCAGCATACCCTTGATGTCATCAAACAGAGATGTTTTTAAAAGTTGAATATAGGACAGGTTAATGGAAACGCGGAAATCAGGATGCCTTTCCCGCATGGTTTTGCAGAAGGCCAGAGCATTGCGGATGATCCATCTGCCAACCGGGATGATCAGGCTGCTTTCTTCCAGCAGGGGAATGAATTCCGCAGGCGAAATCAGCTCATCAGCACATGTTCTGAAACGCAGAAGCGCCTCTGCGGCATATAAAGATTCTCCTTCTGTTGTGATAAGGGGCTGGAAATTCAGCTCAAACCCCTTAAAATTATCGGACACTGCCTGACTGAGTTGACTATTTAAAAAACGATTTCTCAGAAAAGAGGAATAATCATACTGCCTG
>CAZAMX010000292.1:0-3710 GCA_964486095.1 uncultured Acetatifactor sp.
TAAAATTAGCTCATTTAAAATATGTTATATATTTTTTTAAATACGTCCAAAGACACGCCGTTACCTTATCCGCACCGTATGTATTGACATGGCCGGCGTTGTACAGATCTCCATAACCAAAGTCCAACTCTTCCCACCGACGGTTCATGTCCAGCATCCTGACTGTACTCCCGTTGACATAATGCTTCCGCAGGTAATTGTTGATCTTCACCTGCTCAATACTACTGATCCCCATCTGCGCTTTAAAGGGGACACTGACAAACAACAGCTGCACCTGTTCCTTTTCCAGCAACAAAAGCAGCTTTTCCAGACATTCCTTTTCCGAAGGTGTGATCTCCCTTGTCTCATCCAGTGGCGGAACCTCCTGAGTAAACCATCCGTCCCCCGGATCCTCCAAAACAGTTCCATCATATACGCCGTTACTGCCACAAAAAGGCCATAAACGGTCGTCATGTAAAACCTGAATATCATATGCCGTCAATTCTTCCCATCGTGTGTGATACTTCATCAAAGGAACATAATAACTGGCATGCTCGTTGAATACGCAATAATCAATGGCCTCAACCTTGTTTTTACTTAAAGGAAAAACATCAAAGGCCCTGCGTGCCAGAATTTCCCTGTCTCCGTCTGCCAAAGGGCAAAAAGCATATGTTTCCAGAATCACCAGCTTCGGCACATGAATTTTGAATATTTCTTTCACAAAATAATACATCTGCTCCATACGCATGCCATAGACCGCATAATTGAATACTGTCAGACTCTCTCCGGAACTCACTGATAATTCATCAGATAAGGTTCCCGCCCGAATCCCATTATCCGCATGAGAATTACCCAACACCACTACATCCACATTCTCCGCATTCTTCCATGCCCGGTATTTGGGATAGGACGTCTTCTCCATGAGTACCGCTTGTATCACATTGAACAGGAATGTTCCAATCAGCAGAAATACTGCTGCCTTTCTGGCTGCTTTCATTTCTCAGCCCCCCGTTAAAATTGAAAATAAATAAAGGTAGAAGCATCATACGCCGGTCCGTAAATGCCGAATATCAAAACAGTAAAAATCAGGCCATAGTAGACCAACCAGCGGAACCAGATATTCTGCCGTGCCAGTATCGCTTTGAAATCCACCTTGCGCTTCTTCAGCCAGTCCACACACATCAACAGCATCAGACCTGACAGCATAACATGGAAGTTTTTCTCAGACAGTGCCATAGTGTTAATGCCGAGCAGTGTATCCGGGCTGAAGAAGGAGATAACACCCGGATTGGCGATGCCATGCCGCAGCATCCGCAATGCAATTCCAAAGCCCTCGGCACGGAAAAAGAGCCAGGCAAAATCCACAAACAGAAAAGTCACACCCCTCTGAAACAGTCGATAGCTGCCACAATTCGTACGAATATGCAGCCGCTTTAGCAGACCAGCACGCAGAGGTTTCGTTATGTCTCCCGCCACCTGGTAAAGGCCATTGAGAACACCCCAAATCACAAAGCTCCACCTCGCCCCATGCCAGAGTCCGCTGATGGCAAAGGTCAGAAGAATATTACGGTATTTTTTCAGCCTGCCGCACCGGTTGCCTCCCAACGGGATATAAATATAATCCCGAAACCATGTGGTCAGCGAAATATGCCAATTACGCCAAAATTCACTGACCGAAACGGCATAATAAGGACTTTTAAAGTTCTTCGTGAGCGTAAAGCCCATCACTCTGGCTGCGCCTACGGCAATGTCGGAATAGCCGCCAAAATCGCAGTATATCTGAAACGCAAACAAAATAGTGGCCAGAGTAATCTGCATACCGGAATAATCGGAAAAATGATCGTAGACATCTGTGACCAGGATGGCAATGCGGTCAGCGATCACCAGCTTCTGAAAGAATCCCCAGCCCATCAAAAGCAGACCATCCTTTACCCGCTCTGCATCAAAAGCATGAGGCTCGTACAACTGGTGCATTAAGTCCCCGCTCCGCTCAATAGGCCCCGCCACCAGCTGCGGAAAGAACGACACAAACAAAGCATAGCGCAGAAAATTCTTTTCTGCCGGTATTTCTCCGCGCCAGACATCCAGCACATACCCCAGTGCCTGAAAAGTGTAGAAGGAGATGCCTACAGGCAGAAGCAGGTCAAGCGCCGGCATCTGCAGAGAAATATGAAAAAACGAGAAAATCTTCTCTATGCTGCTGGCCGCAAAAAAATAGTATTTGAAAAGAAACAGAATTCCCAAATTCACCGCCAAGCATCCCGCCAAACACCACTTTCTCTTCCGCCCTGAGCCTGTCCCCTTCACGGCGGAGGAAAGAAACAGCCCGCTGCCCCAGGTCACCGCCGTCGAAGTCAGTATCAGAAGTGCATATCGCGGATTCCAGCTCATGTAAAAATAATAGCTGGCACCCAGCAGCCACAGATACCTGAACCGCTGTGGCATCAAAAAATATACCAGTACCACAATTGGGAAAAAAATCAAAAAGTCTATCGAATTGAACAGCATACCCCCTAATCCCCTTCCTGCCCATATAACATTTTCATTACAAACCTGGTCGTTTTTTCGGCCCCGCTGACATTCAGGTGATGATAGCTGTTATATAGATCCTCAAAATCCTCTGCTGTCAAGCCAATCTCTTCATAATACCGATTACAGTCCAGATAATATACTCCCTCACTCTCAGCCAGCTCCGCGATCTTGTTTGTACAGCTGTCATAATTAATGGACCTGATATATACGTCATACATGGGAGCCATAACCACATACAGTGGAATTTCCTCTTCCCTGCAAGCTTTAGCCAGTTTCCGGAAATAAAGTACATTAGCCTCGGAAATTACCCACTCTGTAGGGTTATATGCCGCTTGAGCATACTGCTGCGCTGTCTCTTCCGACATGGAAGTCCAACTGGGATGAAAGGAAGAATATTCCCTGATACCTCCGGTCAAGAAGGCCAGGTTTGATCCTATTGTCATAATATCTTCCCAATTGCCATGACATCTGGCAATAGGAGTCAGTGCATAACTCCAGTTAGCTCTCTCGTATTGCGCCATCACAGCCTCCAACTTCGTCAGGCCAAAACGCATTCCATCAATATTAGACTCTTTTTTCCAGTCCCGATCCGGGGTCTCACCATATCGCCAATTATTATTGTTATCCAGAGAAAACGCCTCCAGAATGATCGCTTGCGGTCTTTGATAATGCAGGGCCTCCTTCACGTTGAAATAAGCCTGAACCACATTTTGGGAGTTAGATGCCAGAATGTAGCTTTCCATATCTGTTTCCTCAAAAATAACAGATGTATCAAAAGTAGCATAAGCATGGCTGCTGCCCACCACCAACAACTCTGCCTCTCCCCTTTTCAAGTCATAAAAACCTTGCCATGTGCGAATAATGATGTTAGAAGGATACAGCAGCAAAACCGATAGATGCAGACCGGTCAGCAGTAACAAGATAAAAAACAGCCCTTTAAAAAAACATCTCCAATAAATCCGCTTGTGTTTTACCAAAAATCTCTCCCCGCAGTCATACCGTTTTTTAAAGATAACTTATTTTACCCCCCCCATTCCTTTTGTCAATATCTTACATTTTACAAAATTTATTTCCCCATGGTAACAACAAGGCAGACTATAATACCGGAAAAGTAATTGAATTTTTAAGAAAATACAACTATGTGCAAATCGATATTACATGATATTAGTTTGTTTAGACTATATAGACAGTCAAATACC
>CAZAMX010000293.1:0-3708 GCA_964486095.1 uncultured Acetatifactor sp.
TGACATGTTGAAAAAGGCCTTTGCTTCCTGGATCGACAACGGCCATACCAATTTTGAGGACGAAAACACCTGCATTCTGCGCGTCCGCCTCACAGACGGAGTACTGTTTTCTCACGGCACCAGGTATGACATTGACTTTACCATGTAGTGTCTGTGCCAAAGCGGCTTTACTCCTACCAGCGAGTAGCGGAATGTCCTTCTCCACTACTCGCCGTGCGGCCCGCATGCTCTATTCTTATATATCCGCCAAAAAAATTTCCGCCAGTCCCGTCAGTCCGTATCGGGATGCCAATTCTTCCAGGCCTGACCGTATCTCATCCCGGCAAAAACCATGTTCCTGTAAAAATGTATCCTCTTTGTTTTTCTAAGGTCTTTTGGCTTTCCCTGTCCTCCAGTAAGTCTTCAACAGGATTGTCGGTATCAATATGAAAAACCAGCTTCAATATCGCGCGTATCATTTCTCTAATCAATCTTACAATATAATCCTGTTCAAACATCGGAATAGCCTCCTGCATGTATCTGTCTCTCCGGCGCGGTCAAGCGATCAGAAATCTGCCGCCTGCCCTGTTCTCCAAAATCCGGATCCCGGTTTGCCAAATCATACAGCAGCATACCCTCCCGGTTTCGCTTCAACTCCAGTAAGGGATACCCGGATCTGTCATAAATCCCGGTGGGGGCCGTCTGATATGGATGAATGGCGTCTACGGACAGCGTATAGGCGACGTTCTCCACGGCTCTGGTCCTGACATGGGCTTTTATCAGTTCATACCTTTCCCGGTCGTCACGATCCGCAACGTCATAGAAAAGAATAAGATTCAGATCTGTGCGCTCTCTGTACAATTCTCGGAAGTATTCGGGAAACCTGACTTCAAAACAAATCCTGACGCCCACCTTCCAGCCTTCTATTTCAAATATTCCCGATTGGTCCCCTGGACTGAAATTATCCTGATCCCACCCCCACAAGGCTCTTTTGGAATAAATGAGCTTTTCCTGACCGGGCCTGAAAACCACCGCACTGTTGAACCTTTTCCCCTTTTCTTCTGTAATCGCTCCCAGGACCACAGATATGCCCCTCTCATTCACAAGCCTTTGCAGATACTCAAATACATATGACACTTTCCTGAAATCCACTACAGCGGAATTCTTAATATCCCGAGGCGGGTATCCGGTCAGGGAACACTCCGGAAACAAAAGCAGCTTCACTCCCGCCTCCGCTGCCTTTATAACAACATTTTCTATGATTTTGGCATTTCCCTCTAAATTTCCTGTGACCGCAAACTGATATGCTCCAATTTTCACCTTCGCTCCGATTCTGCGCCTTGATCCGGCACTATCATTTTATCTTTTCATAAAAATTTTAAAAAGAATATTTTCTTTGTTAGATTATACACCTTTTTCACCCTTGCTGCCACTGAAAAGAAGGCTCCCCGAAAAATCTCGGGAAGCCCTCTCTTTGTTACTGCTCGTTCCGCGGCCGGTAATCGCTCTCTTTCATCATATTTTCTTCCGCACCGGGAAGTACACTTCCGTCTCCCAATCCTCCGGGGAAAGGGAATCGAACTGAGTCTTGATGTATAGCTCAAAGGGCGCCCCCACCATCTCATAGCCGTTCTCGACAATCCAGGAAACAACGGCTCCATAGCTTTCCGAAAGCGTAGAATAGCTTCCGTGATGAACGGTCATCGCACACTCGCAGGGCTCCATAACCATATCCGCCTTGTCCTTTTCCTTAATCCCGATGAATAACTCCACATCCGATGATTCATGGTTAAATTCCTGATCATAATACCTGGACCCATTCAAGCCTGTGGGCGTAACCTGCTCCTTGGGCACCCGTTCAAAGAGCGTCCCGTAATACTTACCGAATTCATCCACTCCCATCATAGCACGCTTTGTCAGCACATTCATTGCCGGGGAATTCTTCACTTCAATAACATAACTCTTTTGATAAGTCATAACATCACCTGTCCTTTCGAATACAGAAATATGTGTCTGGAGTTCATTTACAATAATGGCCATTTCCTGCTGCTTCAGCTTCAGCTTCTCCTTCTGCTGCCGCAGCACGCTCAAGAGCTTTTTATCATCCGAAAGAGCCAGCAGTTCCTGGATTTCCTCCAACGAAAAACCATACCGCTTCAAACGCTGGATATAATTCATCCGGTCGATCTGCCCGGTCTGATAGTAGCGGTAGCCCGTAAGCCGATCCACCTCCGCCGGCACAAGCAGGCCGATCTTGTCATAATGATGCAGCGTCTTCACGCTGACCTGGCATATTCTGGAAAACTCTCCTATTTGCAGCAATTTGTCTCACTCCTTTTATGATGATAGATTCGAATCTGTATACAGTATAGTGTCTGACCTTAGGGGAGAGTCAACAAAAATCTCCCAAAAAGTTCTTGAAAGCGTTCCTCACAATTCACCGATTTTATATAAATCTTTTCAAAATTTCATCTGCGTGCTATACTAAACAATATAATCTGATTCGTTATATTGACAAGTGAGGTATGGAATGAAACCCAAAAAAGGACGCAACCGAATTCAGTATATTCTGACGCTGGCAATTACACTTTTGGCCCTGGGAATTATTGCGTTTTACACTTTTGCTTCTTTTTATTCCGTGGCTATGGAGGATGCAGTCACCATAGGCAAGAATTCCGTATCTCAGGAAGCCGAAGAATTGAATAATTTTCTGTTACAGGGACTTGATGTTCTACAGGTGACAGGGCTGGTGGTAGATTCCATGATGCGTGAAGGTGCCGCCCCGGAAGAAATCGAAAAATTCCTGCTTCAGGAGTCTGAGGATTATGCACGCAACATTGACGAAAACTTTACCGGCATTTACGGCTTTTTTGACGGCGTTTATCTGGACGGTATCGGCTGGGTACCGGATGATGATTACATACCTCAGGAACGAGTCTGGTATACAACCGCCCTGGAAGGCGACGGCCGGCCCATGGTAGTTTCCCCGTATCTGGATGCGCAGACAGGCAGTATCATGATTTCCGTAAGCCAGCTTCTGTCGGACAAAAAAAGCGTGGTCTCCCTGGATATTGTCATGGATGAAATGCAGGTAATGGCTGAAGACATCCAGCTAAACGGGGAAGGGTACGGCTTCATGATTGATAAAAACGGCCTGGTAGTGGCCCATCATGATGTCCGGCAAAAAGGGAAAAACTATTTAGACGACGAGGATATGCAGGGTTCCCAGCTGCAGGAAATGACCCGGAAAATTCTTTCCAGCGGCGGAAACGCTGTAACCATGGAGCTGGACGGCGAAGAGTGCATGATCTTTTCGAAAGAAGTTCAGCAGGATTGGTATGTGGTCATGGTGATAAATACAGCCGATCTGTTTGAAAGAGTCAAGGTTACGCTTTGGCGGAATATTCTGGTGAGTGTACTGATTTTTATTGTAGTGGGATACTTCTGTACCTCCAGCTATCGGAACACAAATAAGGCCACCCGGTATGCCGAAGAATTAAAAAATTATCAGACTACCCTGGAAGAGCGGGTAGAGGCTCAGTCCAAAAAGATCAAGGAGCAGGCCCTTGAGCGGATCCGCATGCAGGAAAGCGTAATCGAGGGAATGGCTGCCATCATCGAAAGCCGGGATAATTCCACCGGAGAGCATGTGCGCAATACCAAGCGCTATGTTTCCATGATGGCAGACTATATGCTGGAAAATAACATTTACCCGGAAGAAGTAGACGA
>CAZAMX010000294.1:0-3699 GCA_964486095.1 uncultured Acetatifactor sp.
TCAAAAGTTAATTCTGACATAATTTTGAACCTCCTCGATTAATTTATTTGGGGTGGAAGCCCCCGCTGTAATACCCACCAGGCGGACAGATTTAGGCAGTTCTAAATGCAAGTCATCCAGTGTCTGTATATAATAGGTTTTCGCACATTCCTCGCTACAGATCTCATACAGCTTTTTCGTATTGGAGCTGTGCTTTCCTCCTATCACGATCATCACGTCAGCCTCCCCTGCAAGAGCTCTCGCAGAGCGCTGTCGTTCCTCCGTCGCGTTACATATAGTATTCACAACATGTACATTGTAACCTTTTTTTTCAAAAATTTCAACTATATAATAAAATTTATTGTAGTTAAATGTCGTTTGCGAGACGAGGCAGACTTCCTTTTCTGCCGGCGGAACAAATTTTTCCGCTTCCTCCACGGTTTCCAGGACTGCGGCATCCCCCTGACACCAGCCCAGGGTTCCCTTCACCTCAGGATGATCCGGATCACCCACAATGGCAATATATTTTCCCTCACCGCTCTCCTTTTCCACAATTTCATGAATGCGCTTCACAAAGGGACAGGTGGCATCCACGTACTCCAGGCCCTTTTCCTCCAGAATTTTATAGATCTGCTTCGACACACCATGAGCACAGATAATTACCACCGCCGGATCCCCGGTCTCTCCGCCGGAATTGTCCTTTCCGTCGGGAAGTGCCTCCAGCGCACGCACGTCCTCCAGCACCCTGACTCCCTGTTCCGCCAGTTCCCTGATTACTTCCTCGTTGTGTACAATAGGGCCGTAGGTATATATAGTTTTCCCTCTTTTTATCTGTTCATACACCGTTTCCACCGCTCGTTTCACGCCAAAACAGAAACCGTTACATTTATCAAGCCTGACTTCCATATATAACCTCTCCTTCCGCCGTAAGAGATGCACTTGCCTTAAACGCCGGCCATCCCCGCTATAATCTGCCAAATCAATCCCCTGCGAAAATCAACGGCTGCCTGAGGCGGCTTTACAGATTGCAATGATTCTGTCTACTGCTTCCTGAATTGTCATAGCCGAGGTATCCACTAAAACAGCGTCCTTCGCCTGTCTTAGCGGCGAAATTTCCCGGCTCATATCCCGGTGGTCCCGCTCTTCAATGTCTGCCTGGATCTTTTCCAGCTCACAGCTTTCCCCTTTTGCCGTCAGTTCATCAAAGCGGCGCTTTGCCCTCACGCTGCTGCTGGCGGTAAGATATATTTTCGTCTGGGCCTTTGGCAGCACACAGGTGCCAATATCCCGCCCGTCCATAATACAGTCGCTCTCTGCCGCCAGCCTGCGCTGCAGCTCTACCAGCTTCTCCCGTACCTTCGCTATGGAACTGATCACAGAAGCGGCGCTGCCCACCTCTTCCGTGCGCAGATAAGCGTTCACATTTTCCCCGTTTAAGTACACCACCTGTACGCCGTTTTCATAGCGTATTGTAACATCCGCACTTTTACACTGCTCAATAATTTTATCCTGATTCTGCAGATCCGTTTTCTGTCTGATGAGAAACAGCGCGATGGCACGATACATTGCCCCCGTATCCACATAAATCAGATTCATTTTCTTCGCCACTGCCCTGGCAATGGTACTCTTTCCCGCGCCTGCGGGCCCGTCTATTGCTATATTATATGCCATATTTCCTCCTGTTCCGCCGCCCGGACGCTGTTTTCCTGTTCCCGCTTTCGGTGCGCGCCTCAGCCTTCGGCCGCGCTTTTGCCTGCCAGGTGCCCTGTGGACCAGGCGATCTGCAGATTGAAGCCTCCCGTTAAAGCGTCCAGGTCCAGCACCTCCCCGGCAAAATAAAGCCCCTTTACTTTCTTGGATTCCATAGTAGACGGATTTACGTCCCCCACGGATACGCCCCCCCTGGTTATGATTGCCTCTTCAAAGCCCCTGGTTCCCGTCACCGTCAGCGGCAGCTTCTTAATCAGCCCCGCAAAGGCCCGCCGTTCCCCGGCGGTGACCTCATTAATCTTCTTTTCGGGATCAATGCCGGACAGGGACACCATGACCGGTATCAGCTTTGCAGGGAACAACGCCCCCAATGCGTTTTTAAACTGTTTGTTTTTATTTTCCTCAAAATCCCGGAGCAAACGCTTATCCAGCTGCTGTTCATCCAGGGCCGGCTTTAAATCAAGAAGAAGCGTTCCGCTGTCCCCCTTGTAAAAGCTGCTGGCAGTCAGCACCAGCGGTCCGCTGACCCCGAAATGGGTAAACAGCATCTCACCGAAGCCTTCGTAAACCTTCCGGCCTCCGCACAGCAGCCGCAAAGAGACATTCCGCAGTGAAAGCCCCATCAGCTGCCGGCACCAGGCTTCCTCCACCCGGAGGGGAACCAGCGCCGGCTTTAGCTCCGCAACCCTGTGCCCCGCCGCCTTGGCAAAACAGTATCCGTCCCCGGTGGACCCGGTAGCAGGATAAGACATACCGCCGGTACAGATGATGCCCTTGTCCCCACGTATTACTTGATCGCCCGAAATCCGCACACCCGCAAATTTTCCCGCTTCTCCCTCTTTCTCCTCAGTCGTTAAAATATCGTCCGTTTTTGTATTTAATAATATTTCCGCATTGCATCTTTTCAGTTCCCGCTGCAGGGCCGCTATAACATCCGACGAATGGTCGGACACCGGGAACACTCTGTCTCCCCGTTCTGTTTTCAATTTACAGCCCGCCTGCTCCAGAAAATTCATAACAGCCGTATTGTCAAATCCGTAAAAAGCGCTGTATAAAAATTTTCTGTTGGTACAGACATTTGCAAACAAGGTGTCCATGTCCCCGGCATTGGTAACATTACAGCGCCCTTTTCCCGTAATAAACAGCTTTTTGCCCAGCTTCTCATTTTTCTCGATCAGGCAGACACTGCCTCCTGCCCGGGCCGCCGCCACCGCCGCCATCATCCCTGCGGGGCCGCCTCCTATGACGATCACCCGATTCATATCGTCACCTCTATTTTTATTTTCTATTTTTATTTCCGCTCATCTTTTATTTCCGCTCATCCGCCTCCTATGCGGCAGTCCGGCCGGTACTTTACCTAAATCCTTACTCGCTGTCCTCTCTGCGGAGAGAATAATTCAGCATAGGCTCATCATCAATAAAATTGATCTCGTCATTTAAATAAACCTGATAATTATTCCAGGTTTCCTCCAGCATCTCCAAATTCCGCTTCACCTCCTGGGGGCACTTCAGACACAGGGCCACCACCAGCGCGTTAATCACGCTTAAAGGCGCTACCAGGGAATCCACAATGGACACCATATCGCTCCTTGCCAGAAGATTACAGGAGGAATACAGGCTCATGGGAGAATGCGTGGAATCGGTGATGGCAATCACCTTGGCATTCCTGTCGCTGGCAAACTCCATGGCTTTTAAGGTGCGCATGGAATATCGGGGAAAACTGATACCGATAAAACAGTCCTTTTCATTAATCCTGATCATCTGCTCAAAGGTTTCACTGACGCTGGTAGTCTTTAACAGCACCACGCCTCCCCTGATCATATTGAGATAAAAATGCAGAAATTCCGCCAGGGGCTCATTGCTGCGCAGCCCCATAATATAGATCGTTTCCGCCTCCAAAATCGTGTTTACGGACAGCTCAAAGGCGGTGGGATCCAGATTGTCTATGGTGTGCTGAAGTTTTTCAATATCGGCCGTTATCACAGATGTAAGCACCTCCGACTGTGAACT
>CAZAMX010000295.1:0-2480 GCA_964486095.1 uncultured Acetatifactor sp.
GATAGTATTTATTACAATTCCGAAGTCAATGGTTGTATTGTTAAATTCTCAGCAAATGGTGAGGATAATACTGCTACTGTTCATCTAAACGATAAGACAGCAGGGTATCAAAGTGTGATGGATGAATATACAAAGAAATCTGATAGTGCCACAACAGATGAAGAAAAAAAGCAGTATGCACAGCAACTTGTAGATTATATGGATTTATATGATATATTTTGGGAATATAATTTGCTTATGAATGGTTATGAAGAAAGCGGCTGGGAAAAGATTAAGTAGTAATTTCGTATTTTGTTAGTATGTTATTAAGGATTGCCTTATAGGAAGTCCTTTAAATATCATAAAAAATGAGAACACAAGAAGCCGCATAATAGAGCACAATCTATCTGGAGATAGGATAAGGGGAGATATACGCAAACTTGGAGAATATCGAAAAGATAATAGAACGGATTACCATTTCAGCTATTGCTGATTTGGTAATTCGTTCTTTTTAAGGACTTATTTCACGATCCCCCCTTTTCGTCAAACAGTGTGCAGCCCATTTCCTTGAACTGGCATATTTTTTGTTCCAGTAATCCGGTGCTGACATGCAGATACTCCGCGCTGCAGGAGATACAGAAGAAGGAGACGGCGGCCCGGTTATAGATTTTTTTGTGAAGAGCAATCTCATCCCGGGTCAGCAGTCTGCCGCATGTTTTACATTTCGGGTTATCCACAGATCAGCTCTCCAATGAGGATTTTACACTCATCTACAGCGATATTGCAGCGGTATCCGTCCCTGTAAACGCCCAAAGCTTCTCCCGTTATGGCGTCTGTCAGCCTTAAAGCCACGCCGGATTCCGAATGGATTCCCAGATCGTCAAAGGATATACTCATGGTATTTTCCCAGTCGTTGGCAGTGTCAAGATTGAAGAAACCTAAGGCCACCCGGTTTCCGCTCATGATCTTTGCCATGGTATAGGTCTTTTCTCCGTTGTGGCCAAGCAGGAAGGCGGGTCTGCACTCTTCGTCCTGGTTAATGGCGATCAGCCCCTTGCAGAGCAGCGTCTTTTCGTTGACCTCGTCCAGGCTGCGCAGATCGGAGCCGATAATTAAGGGAGAGCCCATGAAGGCCCACATGGCGAAGTGCTGGAGATACTGGGTGTCGCTGCAGCCGCTTAAGCCCACATTTCCCTTTCCGTGCATACCCACGATCAGCATGTCCATGTCATTGTAGCAGCCGGGGCCGTTTCCTTCGATGTTTTCTGCCTGGCTTTTGAAAATGTCCTTATAGCTTTTGGGCACATCAAAAATATCCCCGGTGGAGCGATAGCTGTGGGCGCCTCTGGAGCGCATCCAGCCGGAAGGATTTTCCACGCCCCAATTACATGCGGCCAGAAGAATCTCTCTGCCGCTGGCCCGCAGAGCCATGGCCATGGTCAGGTAAGCGTTTTTCCCGTTACCGCTGGCGGGAAAGTTGCAGAAATCATAGTTGAGATCGTCTACGCCCCATTCCGCGAACTGCCTGGCGTCCTCAAATTCGTGCCCGTAGCTGCTGGGATACCCGGCACTGGTCATTAAGCCGGCACAGGAGTACATGCCGAATTTCAGTCCTTTGGCATGGATATAGTCGGAAAGATATTTCATTCCGTGGGGGAACAGGGCAGGATCTGCCACCAGCTTTCCGTCCACTCTTTCCTTCAGGGACCAGCAGTCGTCAATGATTACGTATTCATAGCCTGCTTCCCGATAGCCCTTTTCCACAATGACATCCGCCATCTCCATAATCAGCTTTTCGCTGATATTGCTGCCAAAGGTGTTCCACGAGTTCCAGCCCATAGGTGTTTTGTGTGCCAGCATATTATATCCTCCGTTTTTCATAAAATTTTGTGTGTCATTTTATTGAATATTATAACCTTTTGCATCCTGCCTGGCAAGGTGAATCGAGGATAAGCGCGTCTGAGCAGGAAGTCATTGCCCTTTGGAGCGGCGTGACTTGCTGCAAATCATCAAAAAACGCCGCTCCCCGGAGAAATCAAAATCCGGGGAGCGGCGTTAAACAGCCTTTTGCTGTCGGCTTTATTGTTACAGTCCTTCGTGGAAGGTACGGCTGATAACGTCAGCCTGCTGTTCGGGAGTCAGCTTGATAAAGTTCACCGCATATCCGCTGACCCGGATGGTCAACTGGGGATAATTCTCAGGATGCTTTTGTGCGTCCAGCAGCGTATCCCTGTTTAATACATTAACATTCAAATGATGTCCGCCCTTTGTGGCATATCCGTCCAGAAGATTTACAAGATTGTCAACCTGTGCTGTGCTTGTGCTCATATTGATACCTCCGTTTTCATTATTTGATAATAGTAATGATTACTATTTTCTATGAATTAAGAGTATCACCATTTCTGCTATTTGTCTATAGTTTTTTTACGAAAATCCTGTTTTTTTCGCAGTACAAAATTAAAAAAGAAAAAAGTAATATCAATGCGTAATTTTCATATATT
>CAZAMX010000295.1:2490-3048 GCA_964486095.1 uncultured Acetatifactor sp.
TGCAAGGGGGTATCGGGATGGGAACGGAAAATACGATTCTGCAGCTCTTTCCGGCAGGGAAGAGAGCCTTTTGGGAATATACGTCTGCACATCAAAAATATGTCCGCGAGATTAGACTACGGGCAGAGCGCCCCATTGTGGTCTACATAGACGGGAAGGAAGTTTTTTTGGACCGGGAGGGACGTTTTACGGAGCATCTGCAGGATGCAAAAGGTGTTTCGGCAAAAGAGCTGGCGGAGCTGTTGGAGCATATCTGTCATAATTCCCTGTATGCCTTCGAGGACGAGATGCGGCAGGGGTTCCTGACCGTGGGCGGAGGTCACAGGGTGGGGGTTGCGGGACAAGCCGTGACGGAAGACGGAAAGAGCCTTCGCACCATTAAAAACATATCCTTCCTGAATATCCGCATCTCTCATGAAATCAAGGGCGCGGCAGACGGTGTGCTTCCACGCATGTACAGCGCAGGAAATTTGAAAAGTGCCCTGATTATTTCGCCTCCTGGATGCGGAAAGACTAATCTTCTCCGGGACCTGGTGAGGCAGGTCTCCGACGGGAATG
>CAZAMX010000295.1:3058-3697 GCA_964486095.1 uncultured Acetatifactor sp.
TTTCCTTTATAAAAATGGACAGGTATGCAATACGCTTCTGATTTCTCCGCCCGGATGCGGCAAGACTACCATGCTGCGGGATATCATCAGACAAATATCGGATGGAACGGTATATGGACAAGGAGTAAACGTGAGTGTTGTAGATGAACGGTCGGAGATTGCCGGTTCCTTTTGCGGGAAACCTCAGAATGACGTGGGGATGAGGACGGATGTGCTGGATGCCTGCCCGAAGAGTCTTGGCATGATGATGCTTTTGCGCTCCATGTCACCGGAGGTCATTGCCATTGACGAGCTTGGAAACAGAGAAGAGCTTGAGGCTCTCAGCCAGGCTGCAGTCTGCGGCTGCAGAATACTGGCCACGGCTCATGGAGAGAGCAAGGAGGATGTGACGGCCAGGTTCGACGTGCCTAAGGACCTTTGGCGGCAGCTGTTCGGAATGGTGATCCTTCTGGGAAAGGAAAACGGCAGCTGTGTGGTGAAAAGGATGATAGAGGGAGGGGAAGCGGATGCTTAAGCTGGCAGGCGCCTGCATGATTCTGGCGGGCTGCTCCGGCCTGGGATTTTGGTACAAGCGGCAGTGTGCCGGCAGGGTCAGATCTTTGCGGCAGCTGTGCGATACCTTAAGCCTGTTTGCCAGCG
>CAZAMX010000296.1:0-3685 GCA_964486095.1 uncultured Acetatifactor sp.
GCAGCAGCATTTCGTCAATTTCATCTTCATTATATATGTGTACTGATACATTACGCTTTTTTAACATCGAAATCCAAACTGCAGAGTCATTCACAAATCCCATCTTATAGCCAAGCTGCAATATTTCTCTAGGGGAACCTGTCTGTGCTGCTTCTGCACCATGAACTTTTAATACTGCCTGCAACGCTTTCCAAGCAAGCTCAAACGTAATATTAAATTGTCCTATCACACCTGTTCTATATATCTCGTTATCATTTGCCAACTCAAAATCGGCACCTTTCAATACTTTCAAGCAGTTATTAAAATTATCCATTTTCTTCATATATGACAATTCCGTCCTTTTCGATTTCTTTTTCCAGTTCTCCTGATATTGTTTTGTCTAATTTGACTATATCAAATGATAATAATGAATTTACTTTTTCCTTTATATCGCAGTAAAAGTTTTCAAAATCGCCGCCAATTACCGCAATATCAATATCACTTCTTTCTCCGTTTGTACCTTTTGCACGTGAACCGAAGAGAATTACTTTTGTTACGCTGTTCTTCTTCGCAAATTTTGCGACCTCCTTCATAGTCCTATCCGGAATACCATATTTATTCAACATACATGACTCCTTAAATTACGAGTTATATATTTCATTATACAGCCTTGTTTCCACTACTTCAATGGAAGTTTCAATTTCTTCTAGCGCATTCTGGAACCTTTTTGTAGAAAGCATATCTTATCTTTAAAGCCTCCCAAATATACTAGGCAGGTTATAAGTTGATTCCCAGCACGACACCCACGGCCTTTGGCCAGAATGCAGGCCAGCGCCTCCCCTTGGCTATTGGAGCGGACATAAACATGCCGAATCAGCCCCCAGCCCTCCCGATCGTCGTAGGCCGGAACCTGATATTCCTCCATTCAAATCCTGCGCATCTTGTGCACATCAACCGCCTTTTTTCCCAGCCTTTGCAGCCACCGGGACAAGAAACAACACTGGAAACAGCAGGAATGCCGTACAAGCTAGCCCCCACGGAACGGAAACTTGCTGTGCCATCATCCCTACAATGGGGCCGCCGATGATCTGTCCAAAGGAATCCAACTGCCCGCTTGTTGAAAAGACTGTGGCGCGCATTTTTTCTTCCACATGGTCGTTCATCCAAGCGGCCAATACAGGCTCCTTAATAGTGCGCATTAGCCCCGCCAGAAGAAACGTCAGCAGCATAAACCAGAAATTCTGGCCTACGGCAAACAGAATCAGGCACAGAATATATCCGGCGCTGGCGAACATCACGAGGCCGGTACGGCTGATAGTCCCTTTTTTCTTCATGCGGTCGATAAGCAGTTGCGAAAGCAGGATTCCCAAGCCGCTCTCAGCCAAGCTGATGAAACCAAACCAAGTCACACTGTTCAGCGGGCCGATAGCGGGCATGACTGTATCGTCCAGGAAATGGGCAGTAGAAAGCCGATCAAAGCCCTCGCTTGCTAGGCCACCGCACAGGGTGATGGCTAGCAGGGCCAGCAGGACGGACGATCCCTTCACAAAGCTGAGGTTGAGCTTGAACAGATTTGTAAAATCCTGGAACAGGCCCTGATGATCTTCCAGTGCGGGCGAAAAATTGGTTTCCGGCATGATGCGGATCAAGACCAACCCGAACAGCAAGCACAGCACGCCTGCCAGGATAATGGGTGTCTGTAGGTTCAAATTCCCCAGCAGAGTGCCCAGCACGACGCCGGCAATGCCGCCAAGCTGTCCTAACTGGCTACCGCGCATGAACACAGTATCCATGGGCTTTCCAGTTTCTTCCGAGGCGATCCATGCTTCTAAAGCTCCGGTAATGAAGGTGTCGCCGCATCCCCAAACTACCTGAGCCAGCAGCACCGTGACAAACCACGGAAACGCGCCCTCTATCAGAAAACCGACGCCATACAAAAATATTCCGATTAACACGGAACGTCGGCGGCTATACAAATCCGCCACCACGCCGGTGGGTATTTCAAACAGGAAACAGGCTGTCTCCAAAACGGTTCCAACTAACACAAGCTGGAAAGCGTTCAGCTTCACTACTTCTAGGTGATACACGATGGAGAGCACCGTTGCCATGGAGAAGAAAAGAGTAAAACAAAATCTAAACAATAAGTACACAAAATAAGCCTTGGGCTTTTTTACAAACATGAACTACATCCTCCTTCCCTAGCTCATCTTGCGTTTTTTTCATTACGAACTGTTGTCCCTTAACGCCCGCCCCCTTCGATCATCCGAAAATGCTCCAGCGCCGCCCGAATCGCCCTTTCCTTCTCCGCCGGGCAAGCAGGAACCTTGGCATTTTCCGATTTCGCCAGGTTGTAATTCTCCCCAACTTCTAGCCCGCACTTCCGCTTAACCTGGGAGATATACAGGCTGGACACCTTCAGCCCAAACTTCTCTAGCACATACGCCTTGATTTCCCCATAGGTCGCGCCCTTCTTAAACTTGGACATATCCATATCTTCCAGCGAGAACTTCCACCCTAATCTTCTGCGAGTCGATTTCTCCCTTGGAAAGAAGAACAACCGTCTCCACATTTGCGGTCCAGGGGAACTGGTCCACTGCCACCGCCCTTTCCACGGTATATCCGCCTGCCAGAAAGGCCTCCAGATCCCGGGCCAGGCTGGTGGGCTTACAGGAAACATAAACAATGCGCTCCACACCATACCCGATGATCTTCGGCAGGGCTTTGGGGTGAATGCCGTCCCGGGGCGGATCAAGAATAATCAAATCCGGCTTCTCCGAAATATCATCCAGCACTTTCAACACGTCGCCGGCGATAAATTCACAGTTCTCCAAGCCGTTCTCCGCCGCGTTCTCTCTTGCCGCCTCCACAGCTTCCGCCACGATCTCCACGCCGATGACCTTTCCTGCCACGGCCGCCATCAGCTGAGCAATGGTGCCTGTCCCGCTGTAAAGATCATAAACCACCGCATCCCGCTTACCCAAATCGCCCACATATTCCCGGACAGTCTGATACAGTACCTCCGCGCTGTGGGAATTGGTCTGAAAAAAAGAAAAGGTGGATATTTTAAACCGCAGACCCAATAGCTCTTCATAAAAATGTTCCCGGCCGTAAAGCACATCACACCTGTCGCTTTGCACTACATCCGCCTGAGAATCGTTGACAATATGTAAAATACCCGCAAATCTGCCTTTCAGCCTGCGGTCTCGCTCCAGGGAAAGCAGCGCCTCCAGAAAGCCCTCCAGCAGCTGTGCCTCTTCTTCCGCATTCTCTGCAGCCGTCTCCGGGACGCTTTCCGTAAACAGATCTCCCGCCGCCCCGGAAACCGCCTCCCGGGCACCTGCCGCATATATCTCCTGAGAGGTAGTCACCAGCGCCGCCAGTATCTCCCCTGTCCCGGACGCCTTGCGCACCAGCAGATGGCGCAGATACCCTTCATGACGCATCCGATGGTAATGGCGGATTTTCCTTTCCGCAAAATAATCCCGCACCGTCTTTAAAATCAGGCGGTAATCCCCGTCCACAATCCGGCAGTCCTCCACCGTCACCACATCATAATAGCTGTCACGCCTGTGCATCCCTAAAGAAAGCGGGCCGTCCTTTCTCTCGTCGCCAAAGGAAAACTCCATTTTATTTCTATACTCGTATTCTGCGGGGCTTCCCTTGATGCCTTCCCAGCTCCAGGGCCGTGCCTGCCCTGCCAGCGCTC
>CAZAMX010000297.1:0-3685 GCA_964486095.1 uncultured Acetatifactor sp.
AACTATAGAATCGAGACCAAAGAAGCATTCCGTATTATCGGTATATCAGCACCGCTTGATCAGAACATCGAAAATAATTTTATGGTGGTGCCAAAAATGTGGCAGGAGGCGTCCGTAAATGGAACAATACAGAAATTGGCAGGAATGATGGATACGCCGCCAATGGGGCTTTTAGGCGTAAGTGCCTGCAATGACGAAGATCAATGGAAGTATTTTATTGCCGTTTCCAGTGCAAAGGCAAGTGATGAGTTTGAAGAATATACCGTGCCCGCGTCTACCTGGGCAATCTTTTCCGGAACGGGTACAAGTCAGTCCATACAGGAATTGGAGCAGCGGATTATAACGGAGTGGCTTCCGGCCTCCGGATATGAATATGCCAACGCTCCCGATATTGAGGTTTACTTAAATCCGGACCCACAGAACGCACAATATGAGGTATGGATACCCGTAACAAAGAAAAAGGTATAACAGAGGGAGTTAATTTAATATCAAAATAACAGCGTAAAAGCGCAGGGAGCAGTGAATATTGTAAACCATGCGCTTTTTTGCATTTGGCGGATTTGCCGCAGGAATACGATTGTATTTATGGAAATGCCATGATACAATGAATTATCCGCAAAAGGCACGAATCGGGCGGCTTGTAGCGGGATATGTTGCCGGTGGCCGGAACGGATACGGCAGTATGTGGGGTATGAGGTTTACGCTGATGATGGTGCGGAATTTTCTAAAAAATTAGCATATGTGGGTAGCATAGGTTATCAATAAATGGTATACTGAAAACATATGATAAAAGCAGTATTAGGAATGAGGTGATGTGATTGAGAATATATCTTGATATGTGCTGTTATAATAGACCATATGATGATCAGAGTCAATTAAAGGTTTCTATGGAAACGCAGTCAAAGCTGTATATCCAGACTTTAATAAAAGATGGAAAGCTTGAATTGGCTACATCATATATACTGCGATATGAATGTGGTAATAATCCGTTTGAAATGCGGCGAAATGCGATTTTTGACTTCATTGACAAGAATACCTGTGTATATGTAGGGATTGAACGTCAGACAGTAATAGAGACGAAAGCAGCTGAAATTATGAAGGCGGGAGTCAAATATAAGGATGCCTGTCATGTGGCCTCTGCAATATATGCAGAGTGTGAGTATTTTATATCTACAGATACACGATTGCTAAAGTATAAAAGCAGGGAAATAAAAATGGTTACACCAATTGAATTTGTTACGGAAACGGAGGAGTGATTGCATGATGGAGAGTACATCTGAAATAATGAGTAAAGGTATGAAATGTCTGATGGAGCAAATGGGAATTATTGAAGCGGAACGGTTCATTTCTGTCATTATTCGTGAGAAGTTTGACTATACAAAATGGCAAAGGGATTATTTTGACGCAAAATCACCAACGGAAATTAGAGAGGAAGCGGCTCGATTTGAAAAGGAACATCCATTTACGGGCGATGCAAGCAGACTCTAGTGTACTGACCTGCTGATTTTTAGCAATACTACCACCTCATTAGGAGGCAGTAGTAAATGTAGGATACAGCGAATTGAGCTTTGTTCTGGCATCACTGGTTCTAAAATGCCAGTTGACCTTTGCCGCCGGTGTATTCCGTTCCGTTTCCCATGCGGACATATTCCGAATCGATTTTCCGATCACTTCCGGGAATCATCAGCATAGGATCCCTGACCTCCCCCAGAAGCTGGTATGGTTTTTCGTCCATACACACAACCGGATGTTCTTTATCATAGGGAAGTTCGTAAACATCAAGGACATCCTCCATACAGACTATGAATTCCGGGTCTTCTTTTGTCGGGATACACCAGTAGTCGTTTTTGTGAGGTCGAAGTTTTTTTAAGGCATTGCGGATTGCCTCCCTGCCTACCGGAGTTTCCAAAATGACTTTGGCAATTTCGATCAGCCGGGCTTCCACGCGCCCGTCAACCTTGCGCCTTGCATTATCTGAATTTATGCTCATCTTAAATTCCGTGACGGCATCAATTCCGCCACTCATATATTTGGTCACAGTATTGGTGATAGTTGCCATGCAGACGCCATTGGATTTTGCACTTTGTTCATGAGTTAAGACTTTTCCATGAGCTTCGTCCAGATCAAGAATAATTTGACACCTGCTGCGGATAGTTTTTGAAGTTTAATATTCGAGATTTGGGAGTGCGAAAAAGTTACCAGTGCCCCCCAAAATCAGTGATATTCTGAAGGAAGGGGAAGCAGCCTGGTCAGCATGGGAAAACGGCATGGTAATTTGATGATGTTTATTCCTGAGAGGCGTTATTAATTCTGTAACTCATCCGCCGTACATTGCTTTCCCTTGACAAATATAGGAAATTAGCTGATAATAGCGGTGTTGCAGTAAGCGAGAGGACTGCGGAGAGGCAATGGAAATATACCTTTTGAATGTGAATGAGCTGATGCAGGCCTGCGATGAGAGCAGGTTTACGGCACTGCTGTCCAGGCTGGACAAGGTCAGGCGGGAAAAGGTCCTGTCTGCAAAGATGCCGCGGGTAAGGGCGGCGGAGCTGGGAGCAGGATTGCTGCTGCAGAAGGCGGTACAGGACTGGCAGAAGCAGAAGACAAATTACGGCGCTGCCCAGAGATTCTCTCTAGAGAAATCCCCGGACGGCGTCCTTTGTACGGTATCGGATCTTGTATCACAGCTGACGGAGCCTCTTGCCCTCACCTACCGCTACGGGGAGAAGGGAAAGCCGTATTTTCAGGAGATTCCGCTGTTTTTCAGCCTTTCTCATTCCGGGGAGTATGTGCTTTGCGCGGTGTCGTGCCGGGAAGTGGGGGCGGATATTCAGAAGCTTCAGCCGGCGGACGTATGGAAGCTGGCAAAGCGTTTTTATTCGGAGTCGGAATGTCTTGCCCTGAAGCGCTGCGAAAGCGAGGAAGAGAGACAGAGGCTTTTTTTTGAGTTATGGAGCAGGAAGGAAGCCTATGGAAAACTGACGGGTACAGGAGTGGCGGCGGTGCTTGGACAGGATTTTGGGAGCGGGGCTGCGGCACCGGATATAGAGTGGGCAGCAGTCTCACCGCCGCAAGGGTATACGGCGGCAGTGTGTATGCGCCGGAAAGATTCTGTCTGAGGGAGGTTGTTTTTTCGGAGTGCGCTGCGGAAATTAGAAGAACAGAGACAGGAAGTGCAGAAATAAGAAGTGCAGAAATAAGAAGTACAGAAATAAAAAACGCAGAAAGATAGGACTTGCAGAATAAGGGTAACAGAACTGTAGAAATGGGGGGAAATATGGGACGTTTGATGAAGTATCTGAAGGATTATAAAAAGGAATCCGTGCTGGCGCCGCTTTTTAAGCTGCTGGAGGCCTTTTTTGAGCTGCTGGTGCCTTTGGTTATGGCAAGTATCATTGACAGGGGAATCGGAAGCCCGGAGACAGGCTCTGACATGGGGCATATCGGCAGGATGGGAGCCTGCCTCCTTGTGCTGGCCGTGTTGGGGGTGTTCTCCTCGTTTTGTTATCAGATTTTTTCTGCATTGGCGGCGGTAGGATTTTCCACCAAGCTGCGGCAGGCCCTGTTTGACCATATTCATTCCTTAAGCTTTACCAATAATGATAAGCTGGTAAACTAAACCATGATCACCCGCATGACCAGTGATATTAACCAGGTGCAGACAGGGGTAAATATGGTGTTACTA
>CAZAMX010000298.1:0-732 GCA_964486095.1 uncultured Acetatifactor sp.
TTGTATGGCTATCTTGATTCCAACAGCTATGCAAACAGGATATTTCCGGAATTGTCGGGGTATCAGAAAAGCGTCAGGGTGACGGAGCAGGTGCTTAAAATGTTTCGTTCGGCAGAGAAAAGAGTCCGGCTGGGAGAGAAGTATTATGGGCGTACCGTTACGCCTTTAATCCAGAGAAACGAAATCGTAGGATACTGCCTGCTGCTCGTTGACATGACAGAAAACCACCAGCTGATGCAGGAATTGACGGTGGCAAAGGAACACGCGGAAAGCGCCAACAGAGCAAAATCTTCCTTCCTTTCCAACATGTCCCATGAGATCAGGACACCTATGAACGCTGTAGTGGGTATGACGGAAATATTGCTTAGAGAGAAACATTCCGAAAGGGAGACAGGGTATTTACATAATATTAAAAATTCCGGTCTTGCCCTGCTCACCATTATAAATGACATACTGGACTTCTCCAAGATCGAGTCCGGTAGGCTGGAAATAGTGGAGGAAGAGTATTTTCCTGCTTCCATGCTCAGTGATTTGAAGATGATTTTCCAAAACCGGATCGGTGAAAAAAAGGTAGAGCTGCAGTTTGATATTGACAGCGCCCTGCCGATAAAACTGTACGGCGATTCCATGCGTCTTCGTCAAATTATTATTAATATTGGTAATAATGCTATTAAGTTTACGGATAGAGGTTCTGTAAGGCTTTCGATCAAGGTGCAGGAGAAAAACGGTGAG
>CAZAMX010000298.1:742-3666 GCA_964486095.1 uncultured Acetatifactor sp.
TATTGTTCTTTATGTGTCGGTCAGGGATACAGGCCAGGGAATCCGGGAGGAAGATTTGAAAAAGCTGTTTGGCGCATTCGAACAGGTCGATACAAAAAAGAACCATAATAAGGAAGGCACAGGACTGGGGCTTTCCATTTCCAAGCAGCTTGTAGAGCTGATGGGAGGACAGATTGGAGTGGAGAGCGAATATGGCAGGGGAAGCGAATTCCATTTCACCGTCTGTCAAAAAGTGCGAAGTGACGAGACGGTAGGGGAATCCTGGGAGAATGCAGCTGCCGTGGAGAAGGATACGCCGGAGGATTATCAGGAATTTACCGATCCATATCCCAGAATTCTGATTGCTGATGACAATGAGATCAACAGGGAGGTGGCGGTATTGCTGCTGGAGCCTCTGCAGATGCAGATTGATACAGCCGAAAACGGCGCGGAGGCTCTGGAAATGATTAAAAAGAACCACTATGATCTGGTATTTATGGATCATTGGATGCCTGTCATGAACGGGATAGAGGCCACGGAGGCGCTGCGCAAAATGGAGGGGGAATACTATCAGAAGCTTCCGGTCATAGCGCTGACGGCAGATGCCATGGAAGAGGCCAAAAAGGAGTTTTACCAGGCAGGCATGAATGATTTTGTGGCAAAGCCCATAGAGATGAAGGAAATCTGTACTGCTTTAAAATTGTGGCTGCCCAAGGAGCGCATGCGCACCTGAGTGCATGCACTCCTGAATGTATGTGCTCCTGAATGTATGCGTTCCGGAACGTATGCACTCCTGAAGTGCATGTACTTCTGAAAATGTGTATGTGCCCAAGAATCGGGGTATTTCAGGATAGCGGATACTCTTTTAAAGGTTGTAGTCATAATATGGAAGAAAGGATTCAAGAAAAAATGAGTCTGCTGAGTGTGATAGTTCCCTGTTATAATGAGGAAGAGAATATTTTGCCCTTTTATGAAGAGCTGATAAAGAACGATTCTTTTTTTCGGGAAAAAAGCGTGGATATGGAGATACTCTATATAGATGACGGTTCCAGGGACAGAACTGCGGAGGCAGTGAAGAAGCTTCGGGAAAGGGATGAGCGTGTGCATTTACTGTCCTTTTCCAGAAACTTCGGCAAGGAAGCAGCTATATATGCAGGCCTTGAACATTCTCATGGCGACTGGGTGGTGTTGATGGATGTGGATCTTCAGGATCCGCCTGCTCTGCTGCCGGAAATGTACTCCTGGCTGGAGCAGGGTTATGATTCCGTGGCCACCAGGAGGGTGAGCCGCAAGGGTGAGCCGCCGATCAGAAGCCTGTTTGCCCGGTTGTTTTATAAGCTGATGAAAAAAATATCCAAGACGGAAATTATGGACGGAGCCAGAGACTATCGGCTGATGACCAGACAGATGGCCGATGCGGTCCTTTCCATGCAGGAATATAACCGTTTCACCAAGGGAATTTTCGGGTGGGTGGGATTTCAGACCAAATGGCTGGAATACGAGAATGTGGAGCGTGCCCGGGGAGAGACCAAGTGGAGCTTCTGGAAGTTGTTTTTGTATTCGATGGACGGAATCATGGCGTTTTCTACAGTGCCGTTGATGATTGCCGCCGTGGTTGGCGTGCTGTTTTGTCTACTGGCCTTTGTCATGATCGTATTTATTATTGTACGGAAGCTGGTTTTTGGCGATCCTGTGTCAGGCTGGCCGTCCTTGGTGTGTATTATGCTTTTCCTAAGCGGCGTACAATTTTTTTGCACGGGGATACTGGGACAGTACCTGGCGAAAACCTATATGGAGGTCAAGAGACGTCCCATTTATCTGATCAGGGAGGAACTATAAATCTTAACAGTTTCTTAACGGCCAAAATATTCACGCATGCCGATAAATGTGATAGTATATAGTCGTTCTTGCAAAATAAGATTGTAGACTGGCACAAGAAAGGGGAGATCGAGTGAATATTTGCACCGTAAGAGATTGTGAACTGGAAAGGTATATTACTGATGTTATGTTGGATATAGGGGTTCCTGCACATCTGAAGGGCTACCACTATCTGAGGGATGCGATATTATTATCCGGAAGAGACATGGAGGTAGTCAGCAGTGTGACGAAGCTGCTGTATCCGACAATAGCAAGGCGTTTTAAAACAACGGAACAAAAGGTAGAGCGTGCAATTCGAAATGCCATTGAAGTATCGTGGGCCAGGGGGAATGCGGCGACTTTTGAGAAGATGTTTGGGTATTCTGCACGGACAGGAAGAACCAGACCGACGAACAGTGAATATATTGCGCGTATCGCAGACAAGGTTCGTCTGGATATAAATGCGATGTAAAACTGTACGCAGACCAGTGTAACCTGGCAACAGGAAAATTCTTTTGCAAGAACAATAAAGCAGTCAGAGTGTATATATGCTGGCTGCTTTTGCTTGTGTGTATACAGGAAGTATGATATAATAACCGCAAAAAGAAAATAAACAGTCATAGGGAGCATAATGCAAAAAAAAGATTCTTTTGCGGATATTATGATAATATATTTCATTATGGTGATTGGGGCGGCGGAAGCGGCCCATCTGTTTGGCGTGTTTTTTCACAGGCCGGTTTCCGTATGTACAGTGATATTCGTTGTGTTTGCGCTGCTGTCAGCCGTGCTGCTGCTTTTACTGTCGATATTTCGACGGCGTAAGGCTGCGGACCGGGGAAAGGTCCGGGAAGCGAGGGGCCCCTTTTCAAAGAGCGAAAGACTTCTGCTGATTCTGTTTATGAGCTTTTTGTGCTCGGTCAAGCAGCTCCTCAAGAGGCATCATTTGAAGTTCTCTTGTGGTAATATTGCTGTAAGCCAGTTCGTTTTCAAGAATTTTGGCGCAGAAAGCACGAAAACCTGTAATAATTTTTTGCGTATCCTCTGTTGCCTCACGGATATATCTGTTCATTTCATCGATCTGTTCATTC
>CAZAMX010000299.1:0-3659 GCA_964486095.1 uncultured Acetatifactor sp.
AAGACGGCTATTGTCATGCTTATGTGCGGGATCAATGCGGAAGAAGCAAGGAAGGCTCTGGAAGCATCCGGAGGACATGTGGCTAACGCCATAAGGGAGACAGGTTTAAAGTGAAGTATAAAGATTTATCGGTTATAAGAAATAAGGAAAGCAGATACATAATAGGACTTATGTCGGGAACCTCTGCAGACGGAATTGATGCGCTTCTGACACAGATCAGAGGCTACTTAAGGGAAATCAAGGTGAAACAGCTTGATTTCCTTTTTGTACCCTTTGACCGTCAGGTGAGGGAACGGATCATGCAAATAGGTGAGGGAACCTTTGGCGGAAGCACTGAAATATGTAAAATGAGTAATCTTCTGGGGGTTCTTTACGGGGAAGCATGTCTTGCTCTGTGCAAAAAAGCAGGTATAAATCCATGCGAAATAGATCTGGCAGGCAGCCACGGGCAGACGGTGTGGCATATGCCGATGGGGGAAGAATATCTGGGATATACAGTGACAGGTACTCTTCAGATCGGTGAAGATGCCAGAATTGCCGAAGCCCTGGGGTGTCCCGTGATCGGGGATTTCAGAGTACGGGATATGGCGGCAGGAGGACTTGGGGCGCCGCTGGTGCCATATACGGAATATCTGCTTTATCGAAGGAAGGATATGACCGTTGCCCTGCAGAATATCGGAGGAATCGGAAACGTGACGATCCTGCCGAAGGACTGTGAGCTGGAGCAGGTGACAGCCTTTGACACAGGACCCGGCAATATGGTGATGGATGCCTTGACAGTACGGCTGACGAAAGGGTATCAGTCTTATGATGAGGGTGGAAGACTGGCGGCAGCAGGCATGGTGAACGAGCTGTTACTGCGGCATTTGCTGGAGGATCCCTACCTGAAAAGAAAGCCTCCTAAAACCACGGGCAGGGAGTACTTTGGAGAAAAATACGTAGATGATCTGACTGCCTTTGCCGCCGCAAACGGAATCAGCCTTTTAGATTGTCTTGCAACGGCTACGCGGTTTACGGCAGAGTGCATCCGGGCAGGCCTTTGGGACTTTGCCGCGGAGCAGCCGAATCTGTTGATTGTTGGGGGCGGAGGAAGTAAAAACGATACGCTTATGGAACATTTGCAGGATTGCCTGCCGGAGTGCCAGGTAATCACAAACGAGGATGCCGGATATGACAGCGATTCCAAGGAAGCAGTGGCTTTTGCCATTCTTGCAAACGAGGCCCTGGGAGGCATGGTAAATAATGTTCCCTCGGTGACCGGAGCGTCTCATCCGGTAGTGATGGGAAAGATTTCCCAGTAAAATATGAATATACCGGAGGGCAGAAATGATGGTGACACTGGGAGTTGACAGTATCGGGGAATATGAACATTGGCTGAAAAACGCAAGGGTGGGCCTGTTGACCAATATCACGGGCAGAGACAGCAAAAATCGTTCTACCATTGATGTGCTGGGAAAAATATGCAGACTGACGGCACTGTTTGGGCCGGAACATGGCGTAAGGGGAGATATGGGGGCAGGTGAGGCTGTGGACACCTATACGGACGCAGCCACAGGTCTTAGGGTATACAGTCTTTACGGCGGCGGGGGCAGGCATTTTTCACAGGAAATGCTGGATACCTTTGATGTGCTGGTGTATGATATTCAGGATATTGGCGTGCGCTTCTTTACTTATATCTCTTCTTTGTACAATGCCCTGTCGGACTGCGCAAAAGCAGGAAAGCCCCTGATTATTTTAGACCGTCCCAATCCTCTGGGCGGCCGGGTCGTGGAAGGCGGCGTCCTGGATATGGCTTACAGCAGCTTTGTAGGCTGTTATCCCCTGGCGGCAAGGTATGGGCTTACCTCGGGAGAAGCGGCGAGGATGATGAATGAGGAACAAAAGCTGGGATGTGATCTGAAGATTGTGCCCTGCAGGGGATGGAAGCGTGACAGCCTTTTTAGTCAGTGGGCAAAGGTGTGGCCGGCTCCCAGTCCGGCGCTGATGACCTTTGAAACCACCCTATTATATCCGGGTTTGTGCCTTGTGGAGGGAACAAATTTATCCGAGGGAAGAGGCACTGCAGCTCCCTTTCGCATTATCGGAGCGGACTATATTCATCCGGATGAGTTAATGGAGGCGTTTAACGGAGAAGAACTTCCCGGAGTCATGTCCACGCCGGTTTGGTTCACACCTACGGCTTCCAAATACCAGGGGAAAAAGTGCGGCGGAATCCTGCTTCATGTGACGGATCAGGAAAAAATCCGCCCCGTGACGGTGGGTATTACTCTTTTGGATGTAATACGAAGGCTGTACCCTAAAGAATATGATACCCTGCCGCCCTATCGGGAAGGCGGCAGACCGATGATGGCGCTGCTTGCCGGCTCGGATGCACTTTTGGGAGACTGGGACAGAAAAAAGATTTTGGCGCAATATGAATGTGAAAGCAAAGAATTTGCGCTCAGGAAGCAGCAGTATCATCTATATTGCTAACAGGAAAAATTTATGCCGCCGGAGGCGGAGCGGGAGGAAAATATGGATTGGAAGGCACAGGCAGGCCAGCGCTTAGTGGGAGGTTTTTCCGGAAAGGAAATCAGCTCGGAATTTATCCGCCTGGTAAAGAAATATAAGATCGGGAATGTTATTTTGTTTGAACATAATGTGGAGAATGCTTCCCAGCTGAAAAGGTTATGCAGGGAGATACAGGAGTTGGTGAGAAAAGAGACAGGGCACAGCGCATTTATTACCATTGATCAGGAGGGGGGCGTGGTGACCAGGCTTCCCGGGAGCTGCTGCAATGTGCCTGGGGCTATGGCTGTTGCGGCCGTGGGAGATCCGGAAAATGCCGGAATATTGGCAGCCGTCACTGCAAAGGAGCTGAAGAGTCTGGGAGTGAATTTTAATCTTGCCCCGGTGATGGATGTCAATAACAACCCGCAAAATCCGGTGATCGGCGTAAGAAGCTATTCCGACAGGGCGGATATTGCTGCGGAATACGGGGTGGCGGCATTGAAGGGCTATCAGCGGGAAAAATTCCTGGCCTGCGCGAAGCATTTTCCCGGCCATGGAGATACTGCGGTGGATTCCCATTTGGGACTGCCTGTGATTGAGAAAACCCTGGAAGAGCTGGAGGCTCTTGAGCTGAAGCCCTTCCGGGCCGTAATAGAAAACGGAATCGAAGCGGTAATGACCAGTCACATTCTGTTCCCTAAACTGGAACCGGAAAAAATTCCCTGTACCATGTCCAGACGGATCATTACCGGGATTCTGAAAGAGAGGCTGGGATTTAACGGGCTGGTTTTAAGCGACTGTATGGAGATGGATGCCATCGGTAAGCATTACGGAACAGCTAAAGGAGTGGCTGCGGCCATGGCAGCAGGGGTGGACCTTGTCTTTGTCAGCCATACTGCGGAGCTTTTGGAAGAGGGAGTCCGTGAGGTATACCGGGCCGTGGAGGAAGGAAGAATTTCCTTGGAAGAGATGAGGGCTTCCGCAGAAAAAATTATTGCCTGCAAGGAAAAATATGTGGATCATTTTGCCTTTGGAGAGGGCTGCAGCCCTGAAGACAAAAAGAAGGAGAGAGAAATCCGCGGGAAAAGCTTTGTTGTGGTAAAAGGAAGTCTGTTCCCCGTGGGAAAAAATACGTTTTTTACAGGCTGCCCCGGCTTCCGCGCCACCCT
>CAZAMX010000300.1:0-3654 GCA_964486095.1 uncultured Acetatifactor sp.
GCAAAAAGCTTAAGCTTTTCGCCGTCAAGAATTCGCAGGTTACGGAAAGGCATGGTTATTAAAATGAAAGAATATCAAAAATGCGCCAAGGAGATGCTGGAGTTCATTGAAAGTAGTCCCAGCTGTTTTCATGCGGTGGTTAATGTAAAAAAAATCCTGAAAGAGCAGGGCTTTACGGAGCTGGAGGAAAGACAGGACTGGACCGTGGAAGCCGGCGGGGGATATTATGTTACCAGAAATGATTCCTCCATTATAGCATTTCGGCTGCCCGGGAGCGGTACTGCTCTGAGCGATGCTGCGGACCTCGCTCAGGGCAGGGAAGAGACTGCCGGTTTTCACATTACGGCGACGCACAGCGATTCCCCTTCTTTTAAGATCAAGGAGTCTCCGGAAAGCACGGTGGAGAATCATTATGTGCGTCTGAACACGGAGAAATACGGCGGCATGATCCTTTCCACTTGGCTGGACCGGGCGCTTTCCGTGGCAGGGAGGATTGCGGTGCGGGAAAATGGCAATGTGGTGACTAAGCTGGTCAACGTTGACAAAGATCTGCTGGTGATCCCCAATGTAGCCATTCATATGAACCGGGACATGAACAGGGGGATAGAATATAATCCTCAGGTGGACATGCTGCCTTTGTTTGCGGATTGCTTTGAAGAGAAAAAGAAAAGCTCGCTGATGAAGCGGGTGGCTAAGGCAGCAGGCGTGAAGCAGGAGGAAATCCTGGGACATGATCTGTACCTGTATACCAGGGAAAAGGGACGTATTCTGGGAGATAACGGAGAATTTGTGCTGTCTCCCCGGCTGGATGACCTGCAGTGCGTATTTGCCGCGGTGAAGGCCTTTTCCCGGAGTATACCGAAGCATTATATTAACGTCTGCGCGATTTTTGACAATGAAGAGGTGGGCAGCAGTACCAAGCAGGGAGCGGATTCCACCTTTTTGGAGGATACTCTGTGGAGGATTGGAGAAAGTCTTAAGGTCAGCAGGAGCAGGTATCTGCAGTGGATTGCGGGAAGCTTTCTGATCTCTGCCGACAATGCCCATGCGGTGCATCCAAACCATCCGGAGAAGGCGGATCCTACAAACAGGCCTTATCTGAACGGCGGTATTGTCATCAAGTATCACGGCAGCCAGAAATACGCCACGGATGCGTTGTCTGCGGCCAGGATGAAGGAGCTGTGCCGTCAGGCCGGGGTGCCCTTCCAGTCCTATGCAAACCGTTCGGATATTCCCGGAGGATCCACTTTGGGCAATATTTCCACGGCTCATGTATCCGTATCCAGCGTTGACATCGGATTGCCCCAGCTTGCCATGCACTCGGCGGTGGAGACCGGAGGCGTAAAGGATACCGGGTATGCGGTCGAGGCGCTGGAGGTGTTTTACGGGGAGTGAGGGAAGTCCAGAGCCCGGGTAGTGATCTGTGTTTGCACCAGGCCGCTCATGCCTTCTTTGAAATAACGCAGGAATAACTTTAAAATCAAGTAGTAGGAGGGAATAGGCGATTTGTTTGCTGCTGGAGAGGTAGCTTTTATCATGGCGATTGGCGCAATTCTGGAAGAAATGACGACCAACCGGGCCAGGAAAGGCTTAAGGAAGCTAATCAGCCTTACCCCCACACAGGGGAGGAAAATCACAGACGGAAAAGAGGAAATGATTCCTGCCGAGGAAATCCGCCAAGGTGATACTCTGCGTATTCTGCCCCTGCGCTTTAGTACTTGCCACTCCTACCGCAATCATGGCTGCCATTGGTCAAGCCACAAAACGCGGTGTTGTTATTAAGTCCGGGGAGGCCCTTGAAAAAATGGGCAAGGTGGACACGATTGCTTTTGATAAAACCGGCACCTTGACCTATGGCCACTTGGAGGTGAGCGACGTTCTGCCCTTTTTAGAAGGAATGAGCGGCGATACGCTGCTGTCCCTTGCGGCATCCGTTGAATCAAAAAGCGAACACCCACTTGGCAAAGCAATTGTTGAATGTGCGAAACAAAAAGAAATTCCTGTGGTGGAATCCACCTCTTTTAAAATGACTGCCGGCCGGGGAGTAGCTGCCGAAATAAACGGGCGGGCCCTTTTCTGTGGCAACGAACGTTTTTAGAGGAAAACAGGATAACGCTTACGACGACAATTGCCGTCACATTAGAGCGTCTGCGGACAGAAGGAAAAGAGTCTATCCTTGTGGCGGAAGGTACTCAGTGTATTGGCATCCTTGCCCTGTCTGATGTTCTCCGCCCAGAGGCGAAAAATATGGTAGAACGGCTGAACGCCATGCACACACAGATCGTCCTGCTGACCGGCGACAATCAAAAGACTGCCGACTATTTTGCCGGACAGGCGGGAATCACCGAAATCCGGGCGGAGCTGCTGCCAGAGGAAAAGGTGAAAAGTATCGACACGCTGCAGGACAAGGGGCGTATCGTCTGTATGATCGGTGATGGTGTCAATGACGCGCCTGCCCTCAAAACCGCCGGCGTGGGTGTGGCAATGGGGAGCATGGGGAGCGATATTGCGGTTGAAGCGGCGGATATTGCCCTGATGAGTGACGATATTTCCAAAATACCTTATCTGAAACGGCTCTCCAACGCTACCGTAAATACCATCAAATTAAGCATAACTCTTTCTATGTGCATTAATTTTGCAGCTGTGACCCTCTCGGTGCTGGGAATTCTAAATCCGACCACCGGGGCGCTGGTACATAATGTCGGCTCCTGCTTTGTGATGCTGATTGCGGCTTTGCTGTATGACAGAAAATTTGAATAGGGAAACAATTACATCGGGGTCGTCTATTCCAATTGCGGAACAGGCGGCCTTTTTGGAGTCAGTGTTTTTGCATTTTTGTATTATTATATATGACCGGTCAATCAAGGGAACTGTTTGGAAAAGGGGTGTTGCATTGAATGACAAAAAGATAATTGAAGGGATTATCCGGAAGGATGAACAGCTATTTGCAATTGTCATACGGAAATATTCCGGGCTTCTCTGGAAAATTGCCGCGTCGGTTTTAATTAATGCGGGTTCCGCTCAGGATGTGGAGGAATTCAGCAAAAAACTACTTAACTATACGGGTTATCGCAGGGCTATCGCTCTAAAACTAGCGGGAGTAAACCATACTCTGAATATCTTTTGGACGATTAAAATAAAAAATGATGAATAGGATGGGGTTGAAATAAAAGCGCGAGTGGTGTACTATTTTGCAAAAGGAACATTATGAGGTGGCAGTATGTACAATATAGGGATATGTGATGGTGGGATAAATATGTGCGCTTACATTGAAGACGTGTTGTTGATGTACGCAAAAAAGAATAAGCTCAAAATAGAAATTAGGGTATGGTATGCAGGCGAAGTACTGTGTACTTACTTACAACAGGGTGGACATCTTGACATTTTATTTCTTGGTATTGAATTGTTTGAATTATCAGGGATAGAGGTGGGGCATTTTATTCGAAATAAGATGGAAGACAGGGGAATGCAAATTATATACATATCAGGGGAGACTGCCTACGCCCATAGATTATTTAAGTCCCAACCAATGGATTTCTTGGTAAAACCAATTACGCAGCAGCAGATAGAAGATTCTATGAATTTGGCCGTGAAGCTGATAGAGAAAAGTATGGAAAAATTTGAGTTTCAAAATGGCAGGGAATATTACTACAT
>CAZAMX010000301.1:0-3626 GCA_964486095.1 uncultured Acetatifactor sp.
TGCCATGATGCAGAATATTTCCGACAATCCGTTTCTGCTGCGTCTCCCCAATGATTTGCAGGAGGATGTGCGTTTTCCGTATTTCACCCTCCAGCTGGATCTATATGGTAATCTGACTGCCACAGGCGGCGGATATTACGACCTTTCAGATGAAGACTTCCTCAAATATCTGATTGATGCAGCTTTTTCCGCCGATGGCCCTGTTGGTATTATAAAGGACTATAATCTCCGGTTTCTTCGTAAAAATATCGGCGTCGGTCATATTCTTGTTTATGCCGATATTTCCGGCGAACTGACAGCCTTAAATAATTTGCTGCGAAACTGCGTCTTTGTCGGCATTGCCTGCTTCATCGCTTTCCTCTGCATCAGCCTTCTGCTGGCAAAATGGATCGTGCGGCCGGTAGACAAAGCCTGGCAGCAGCAGCGACAGTTTATCGCTGACGCGTCCCATGAACTAAAAACGCCCCTGACAGTGATTATGACCAATGCAGAGCTGCTGCAAAATACTGATTACGATGAGACAAGCCGTTCCTCATTTTCCGCAAGCATCCTTGTTATGTCCCGACAGATGCGTGATCTGGTGGAACAGATGCTGGAGCTGGCCAGAACCGATAATGTCCAGTCCCACACCGTTTTTTCTTCCTTTGATCTCAGCCGGCTTATCTCGGATGCCGTTTTACCGTTTGAACCTGTATTCTTTGAGCGAGGACTTACATTACACACAAATATAGCCGAAAATACCCTGATAAACGGCAACCCTTCCGAATTGCGCCAGGTATTGGATATTTTACTGGACAACGCACAGAAATATTCCCGTGCGCACGGTGCCACATGGGTTACCCTGCAAAAGCACGGCAAAAATCACTGTCTGCTGACAGTGGCCAATGAGGGGGAACCAATCCCCCGGCAGGATCTAAATCTTCTTTTTAAAAGGTTTTACCGCGCTGACCAGGCAAGAAGCCGCACCGGCAGCTTCGGCCTTGGTCTCTCCATTGCCGAATCCATTGTGAAACGCCATAAAGGTAAGATATGGGCAGAGAGTAAAAACGGCATCAATTCTTTTGTTGTGGAACTATGAAAATAACAGGTCCGGTTTGCAGAAAATCAGTCCCGTTACCGTTTAATCGTCCTTCCCGCCGATCGTGCTGCAGCGCCTGATAGCCTCCAATACCGTAGATGCCTTAAAAGGTTTTATAATGAAATCAAGAGCGCCGTTTTTAATTGCCTCCATCACCATTGCATTCTGCCCCATCGCGGAACACATGATAATCCGAGCGTTACCGTCTACCTGCCTGATAGCCTTTACCGCCTCCAATCCTGTCATATCCGGCATTGTAATGTCCATGGTCACCAGGTCCGGCTTCAGTTCCACATACTTCTGAAGCGCCTCCATGCCGTTTTCCGCTTCTCCGATCACAATATACCCGTTTTCCTCCAATATCCCCCGGAGCATTCCCCTCATAAACATTGAGTCGTCTACGACCAGAATCCTTTCACCCACAGATACTCCTTTCAGTTTCCAAAAACTCCCATGCCTGGCCAAGCGTCCGACATGGGGGTTAACATTGCACCTTAAATATAAACTTTTCTTTCTCTTCTTCTTGATTCTATCATACTCCCCCGAAAAAAGCCACCCCCATTTTTGTATGGAGCAGACTATTGCTCCATACCCTTCAACTGTCCTGTCAGGGCCCGCTCCAGCAGCTCAGGAAGACGCTCCGGTGCACATGCAAAGCAGGGAATATCCATGGAAGCAATACGCTGTGCGGTCTGCGCGTCATAACAGGGCTTGCCGCCGTCCGCAATAGCCAGCAGAACCACCACCGTCACCCCGGAGGCTTTCATCTCTTCAATGCGCCGAAGCAGTGCCGCCCGGTTTCCGCCCTCTTCCAGATCGGAAATTAGAAAGAACAAAGTCCTGGCAGGAGCCTCCATCAATCCCTGACAATAGGCAATGGATTTTGCAATATCCGTGCCGCCCCCCATCTGAAATCCGAATAACAGATCCACCGGATCGGCACACAGGGGAGTCAGATCCATGATCTGAGTATCAAACGCCACCACACTGGTCCGAACGGCAGACATGGAGGCAAGAACGCAGGCCATCACCGAGGAATAAAGGATGGACTGCCCCATGGAGCCGCTCTGGTCAATATCCAGAATCACATGCCAACGGTTCACCCGGCTGGAGCGGTCAAAAAACCAGACCCGCTCAGGGATGATCACGCCAAGAGAAGAATCATAATTTTTTAAGTTACGCCGGATGGTATAGGGAAAGTCCAAAGCGGAAGCGGCCGGCAGCGGTGAATGGGCACGTCTGTTCAACGCGGCCGTAACTGCCCGGCGCAGATCACTTTCCAACATATGGTTCAGCTCTTCCACGATCTTGCGGATAAATTTCCGGGCAGACTCCTTGGACTTTTTGGGGATCTGGTCCTTCAGCATAAGCAGTGTGGAAGCCATATTTAAATCCGGCTCCAAATTATCCAGCAGCTCCGGCTCCAAGAGCAGCTGCTTGAGCCCCTTGCGCTCAACAGCGTCGTTCTGCACCACGGCTACGATCTCCGGGTCAAAGAGGGAGCGCAGATCTCCCAGCCACTTTGAAATGTGGGGAGATGAAGGCCCCTTACCGGCGCCGCCCCCGCCTCCTTGAGAAAAGCTCTCTCCCGGACCGCCGTAAATGGCAGCAAGAGCATTGTCCATCAGCAATTCCTCCTGTGAAAGAGGAGATCCCCCCATTTGCTCAAAAGAGTCCTGGGTTTCTGCTCCCAAAATCAATCTCCAACGCGCAAGCTGCTGTGTCTGGTCCATAGTAACCTCCATAATTTCATTGTGCAGGATCTCCTGTCCCTGCAAATTTATATATCGTCCAAGTCAAAATCCTCCAGGCCGGACAGCGCCTCCTGTTCCTCGGCAGTGGTTTCGTTCATGATCAGCTCTGCGGCCTGAGCCGGGCTGCAGCCCCAGATCTCCCCCAGGTTTTCCGCCACATCATTTTTTTCTCCCGGAGAAAAATCCGCGAAGGCCCGGCGCAGGAATACCAGTGCCCGGCGGAAAGCCGTATCATCCAGCCCTGTCAGGTATTCATCCAGCTGCCGCCAGAGGGAAAGGCGGACAATCAGCGCCCGGCGGTTTTTGGCGGCAAGTCCTTCAAACCATCCGGCCCCCAGATCCGCAGGAACGCCGGGTGACAATCGCCTTGCCACTTCCCTGGCCAGCAGTTCTTCGCCTGCGATTCCTCTCTCCAGCAGGATCGCCAGGGCAAAGCCGCTGCAGTGGGGATTCAGGTCGTCTCTGTCCGAAATTTCTCGCAACAGGGCAAGCAGACGCTCTTCCTCTAAAAAGTCATGGGCCAGCACAAGGGCGTTCAGACGCTCCATGGATCCGGCTACGCCGGGAGCAGCCTTTGCATCGCAGACACAGCACTCTTCCAAAATCAGGCAGGCACGCAGATAAAGCTGCTTTAACAGCGGGATCACCGGCTCTGTCCGAAATTGTGTGAGGTCTCCGTATCGTACCACAAAAGACAAGCGCCAGGCAGTCTCCGTCACGTCGTTTAAGGCTGCGGCATCCACCGAGAACCCCTGAAGCACCGAAAGAGCGTGAACTGCAGCCGAAGGCATCCC
>CAZAMX010000302.1:0-3625 GCA_964486095.1 uncultured Acetatifactor sp.
CGGAGATCCTGCGGAGGCTGCGGCAGCCTATGATAGGGAAGGCGCGGATGAGCTGACGTTTTTAGACATCAATGCTTCGGCGGACAGTCGGGCTACACAATTAGCATGGGTGCGCCGGGTGGCGGAAAGGGTGTTTATTCCTTTTACCGTAGGCGGCGGGGTTCGCACGATAGATGATTTTCGAGCAATATTGCGGGAAGGAGCAGATAAGGTTGCGGTTAATTCCGCGGCCATTATGAATCCCGGCCTGATTTCGGAAGGTGCCGAGAAATTCGGCAGTCAGTGCGTTGTGGTGGCAATTGATGCCAAGCGCAGAGCAGATGGCAGCGGATGGAATATATTTAAAAACGGCGGCCGAGTGGATATGAAAACGGATGCCATAGAATGGGCCGTCAAAGCGGAAAAACTGGGTGCAGGAGAAATTTTGCTGACCAGTATGGACGGGGACGGCACGAGAGAGGGCTATGATCTGGAGCTGACCAGGACAGTGGCGGAGGCCGTGAAGATTCCAGTGATAGCTTCAGGCGGTGCAGGAAAGCCGGAGCATTTTTACGAGGCGCTTGTGGATGCCAAGGCGGAAGCCGTGCTGGCGGCCTCTTTATTTCATTATAAGGAGCTGAAGATCCGTGAGCTGAAGGAATATCTGCGGAGCAGGGGAGTCAGTGTGCGCCTGTGAAATGGGAACATCAGAAAGGATACCGGAAGATATGGCAATGATTACAAATGACTGGCTGACGGAGCTGGAGCCGGAATTTCATAAGCCTTACTATAAAGATTTGTATCAGTTTGTTTTGCATGAATATAATACATCCCAGGTTTTTCCCCCTGCGGATGATATTTTTAACGCTTTTCATCTGACACCTTTAAGTCAGGTGAAAGTGGTTATTATCGGACAGGATCCCTATCATAATGTAGGGCAGGCTCATGGGCTCTGCTTTTCCGTAAAGCCGGAGGTAGAGATACCGCCTTCGCTGGTAAATATTTATAAAGAGCTACATGACGATTTGGGCTGTTATATTCCGAATAATGGCTATCTGGTCAAGTGGGCCAGGCAGGGAGTGTTGATGTTGAATACGGTTTTGACCGTTCGGGCTCATATGGCAAACTCCCATCGGGGGAAAGGATGGGAGGAATTTACGGATGCTGCCATCAAGGCGCTGAACCGGCAGGATCGGCCCATTGTGTTTATCCTTTGGGGCAGACCGGCACAAATGAAGGAAAGGATGCTGAACAACCCCAATCATCTGATCTTAAAAGCGCCTCATCCCAGCCCTTTATCGGCATATAATGGTTTCTTCGGCAGTAAGCCATTCAGCCAGACCAATCGCTTTCTGGAAGAACACGGTGTTACGCCGATTGACTGGCAGATCGAAAATGTAAACAGCGCGGCGCATTAATGAGCAAGCGCCTGTGAAAACAGGCAGTAAGCGCGGCAGCGCAGGCTTTTGAGTATAATTGTGTAGAAGGCCGAGAGACTTGAGGCAACGCGGTCTTTGATAGAGGAAGAGATTGGAATGGAACAAATTATATTAATAGAGCCTGAATTGAAGTATGCCGATGATATATGGGCATTTCGTCAGGAAATTTTGGACTGTGATGCGAAAACTGAGGATCAGTTTGCCGGATGTATTTCACTGGATACGAGTACATCAGCTGAAGAGTGGATAAGGATATGTGAACTTAGAAAGTTTGAAGAAACATGTGCTGAGGTTGGAACGACAGTTCCCTCACATATGTATCTTGCTGTTCGCAGAAATGATAACAGAGTCATAGGTATCATAGATTTGCGTCATCATATTAATCACCCTGTGCTTGGAACCTGGGGAGGACATTGCGGATATTCGGTACGTCCTTCCGAGCGAGGCCAAGGGTATGCAAAGGAAATGCTTCGCCTGAATATACTGAATGCAAAAGCATTCGGAATTCCAAGGCTGCTGATAACCTGTGGTGTTAATAACAGGGCCAGCGAAAAAGTAATACTTGCCAACGGCGGCGTTTATGAGAAAACGATAGATGTTGACGGCAGCATGGTGAAGAGATATTGGATTTCGGCAGCATAAAGTATAGCATTGAACAAAACTTAGTATTGAATAAAAATTTAGTATGAAACGAAGTTTTAGCATAAAAGAAAAGGAAGCTGAAAATCAATGAAAATTGCGATTATGGGTTATGGAAATCTTGGCAGGGGAGTAGAGTGCGCCGTGGGTCAGAATGATGACATGGAGCTTGTGGCAGTGTTCACAAGAAGATCTCCCGAAACGGTAAAAACCGTAAGCGGTGTGCCCGTCTATCATGTGGATCATCTGCCGGAGAAAAAGACAGAGATCGACGTGCTGGTGATGTGCGGAGGCTCCGCTACAGATCTGCCCAGGCAGACGGCAGAGTACGCGAAATATTTTAACGTGGTGGACAGTTTTGATACCCATGCGAAAATTCCTGAGCACTTTTCCAGGGTGGATCAGGCGGCGAGGGAAGGCGGGAAGGTGGCCATGATTTCCGTGGGCTGGGACCCCGGCATGTTTTCCTTAAACAGATTGTATGCCAGTGCGATTCTGCGGGAGGGCAGGGATTATACCTTTTGGGGCAAGGGAGTCAGCCAGGGGCATTCCGATGCCATTCGCAGGATTCCCGGAGTGAAAGACGCAAAACAGTATACCATTCCGGTGGAATCCGCTCTTGAAGCGGTGCGAAACTGTGAAAATCCTGAGCTGACGGTGCGTCAAAAGCATACCAGAGAGTGTTTTGTAGTGGCTGAGGAAGGTGCGGACCGGGCGCAAATTGAGGAAGAAATCAAGACCATGCCCAATTATTTTGCAGATTATGATACTACCGTTCATTTTATCACCGAGGAAGAACTGCAGCGTGACCATGCAGGGATTCCCCATGGCGGATTTGTGCTGAGAACGGGAAAAACCGGCGTGAAGGGAGAGCATAATCATGTTATCGAGTACAGGCTGAAGCTGGACTCCAATCCGGAGTTTACAGCCTGTGTGCTGGCTGCCTATGCAAGAGCGGCGTATCGCATGAATAAAGAGGGTATGAAGGGCTGCAAAACGGTGTTTGACGTGGCACCGGCTTATCTCAGTCCCCTGACGCCGGATGAAATGCGGAGCAGACTTTTATAAGCCGGGCTTTTGTAAGTCTGGGGCATTACTGTTAGAGAAGTGATTGAGGAGACATTATGGAAAAAAAAGCGTTTGTGACGAAGGCACAGGTGGAGGAGATTGTAAAGGAGTATCCTACGCCTTTCCACATTTATGATGAAAAGGGGATTCGAGAGAACGCAAAAGCCCTGAAGGAGGCCTTTGCCTGGAATCCCGGATATAAGGAGTTCTTTGCGGTGAAAGCGACACCTAATCCCTTTTTGATCAACATCCTGCGGGATTACGACTGCGGCTGCGACTGTTCCTCTATGACGGAGCTGATGCTCTCGGAGGCTGCAGGTGTGAGCGGTAAGGATATTATGTTTTCTTCCAACGATACGCCGGCGGAAGAGTTTGCCTATGCGGCAAAGCTGGGAGCGACCATTAATCTGGACGATATTACGCATATTGCGTTTGTGGAGAAGACGCTGGGCTATCTCCCTAAAACCTTAAGCTGTCGTTTTAATCCGGGAGGATATTTT
>CAZAMX010000303.1:0-3622 GCA_964486095.1 uncultured Acetatifactor sp.
GAGCGGTAAGCTTTGCGGAGTACATGGCGGATAAATTCGGCGGCAGAGGGCTTTCGGCATCGAAAAATCCGGAGGAAAAGGAAATTGGGGAAATTTTATCTGCATCTGAAGGAGCGGATAATATTGTGGTCAGTACCTATAACGGCCACCTGCAGCCGGGGCAGATGAAGCTGGTTCGGGCACTTTCAGCTAAAGGTCTTCCTGTGCTGGCAGTGGCTCTCCGAAACCCTTATGATCTGGCGAAGCTCCCGGAGAATGCGGCGGGGATCGCCGCCTGGGATAATTCCGTGGAAACCCTGGAGCTCCTGGCAGAGGTGCTTGGCGGAAAGCGGCTCCCGGAGGGCAGGCTGCCGGTTAGGCTTGAGGCAGAGTCCGGCATCCTATAATATGGCAACAAAATACCAATAGATGGAGGATCGCAACATGAAAATTTATGCTGCAAAGAATTATGAAGATTTAAGCAGAAAGGCCGCAAATATTATTTCCGCTCAGGTTATTATGAAGCCGGATGCCGTTCTTGGTCTGGCTACCGGCTCCACTCCTGTGGGAGCTTACCGGCAGCTGATTGAATGGTACAAGAAAGGAGATTTGAGCTTTTCTCAGGTTTCCAGCGTAAATCTGGATGAATACAAAGGGCTGTCCGGGGAACATGACCAAAGCTACCGATATTTTATGAATCAAAACCTGTTTGATCATATAGACATCATGAAGGAGCACACCTTTGTCCCTGACGGTCTGGCCGAGGATGCGGAGGCGGAATGCCGGCGGTATCACAATGTAATCAAAACTCTGGGCGGCATTGATTTGCAGCTTTTGGGCATCGGAGAAAACGGTCATATCGGTTTTAATGAACCCGGAGATGTTTTTGAGAAGGAAACACATCTGGTCACGCTGGCAGAGCATACCAGAATATGCAACTCAAGATTTTTTGCAGATCTTGACCAGGTGCCCACACATGCGTTTACCATGGGTATCAAAAGTATTATGCAGGCAAAGAAAATTCTGCTGCTTGCAACAGGTGAGAAAAAGGCAAAGGCGCTCTATGATTCCCTTTTCGGGCCGGTGACTCCAAAGGTTCCCGCATCAATTCTGCAGCTGCACAATGATTGTATTGTGATCGGGGATGAGGCGGCGCTTTCTCTGATTCATGAAAAAACAGACATAGAAAGGAGCAAGATTGGCAAGTGAATCCTGTAATCATTAAGAACGGTACGGTTTTTCAAGAGGATAAAACCTTTGCTAAAAAGAACCTGTATATAGAAAACGGAAGAATTGTGGAATTCCTTCCAGGGACCTCAGACGTCAGCGAGATTGATGCAGACGGGCTTTATGTACTGCCGGGGCTGGTGGATATTCACAGCCATGGCGCCGTAGGACAGGATTTTTCTGACAATAATATGGATGGGCTGCATAAAATCTTGCAATACGAATATTCTCACGGAATTACAAGTTATTGTCCCACTTCTATGACCCTGAAAAAAGACGAAATTTGCAAGATTTACTGCAAAATGGAAAATTGGGAGGATCAGGAAGGTATGTCCCATGCGGCGGCCTTTGGAATTCCCTGGGAAGAAGCCATAGCAGCGGCATCCATGGTGCCTGCGAAAAGCATCGGTATTTTTGACGAAACAGGTTCCCTGACTCCGGGAAAAAGAGCGGATGTGATACTGGTAGATAAAGAGCTGAAGCTGGTCAGAGTCCTGTAAGCTTTTGGGAATCCCATGCCCAAAGGGCCGCTCCGGCAGCGGCATCCATGTCCGGGTTCTTCAGCAGTATTTTTTTCGGACCTGCCGTCAGGGCTTCTTTTACCAGTTCCCTGTACAATGTTTCATGGGACAAAAGCCCTCCCATCAGACAAAGGGAAAGGGAGTCCTCTCCCAATAAATCATATACCGTATATACAAGCTGACAAAGCTCTGCTGCATTTTCCTGAAGCAGCTGCCGTGCCGCCCTGTCTCCCTGTCCTGCGCCTTCCTCTGCCAGCCGGGAAAGGGCGGCAATATTGCTTTTATCTGCTGTGCTGTAGGTTTTGGCAATGAGTCCTTCCATATCCGATACCTGCCAATACCTGTACACCAGCTCTGTCAAAAGAGTCTTTTCCTCTCTTCCGTCGTATGCTCTTACTACCGCTTTCAAAACATCTCTGCCGATGGCATAGCCGCTTCCTGCATCGTCAATCAGATGCCCCCAGCCGCCGGTGCGCACTGTTTCGCTTTTTTTTCCTCTGCCGGTGCAGATACTGCCTGTGCCGGCAATCAAAATTGCGCCGGATTTTCCGCTCATGGCGCCGTATAAAGCAATATCCTGATCTCCCTTTAAAAGGAGCCGCTCGGAAAGCCCGTATTTATACGCCGTTTCCAGGATAATTTCCTTTACTCGGGGATTGCTGATTCCCGCAGCGCCGATACATATTTTTTCACATTCTCCCGCCTGGACCACGGCGTCAAAAAGCTCCGCAAGCAGCCCCCGGAACCGTTCTTCTCCGATGCTGTTTAAATTAAAAGCGCCAAACCTTTTTCTTTCCTGATGACTGCCGTCTGAAAGCACCAGTGTGGTGCCTGTGCCGCCGCCGTCTATTCCCGCCGCTATTTTCATATACCCTCACAATCTGCCAAGTAAATTTAAAATAATTTCATATATCAATTTTAGCATTGCCGCAAGAAGAATGTCAAATTATTACGGCGTTATTTTCTTTTTACCGACAAGATATTATAATGGGTTTATAAAAATATAAAGGATATTGATATTATGCTGGATCAAACAGCCTTTGAGGCGGCAAAAAGGAAGATTATAGGGGTAGACAGGCAGCGGCTGGGGATCGGTACTCTGTCGGAAAAGACGGTACATGCCATCTTAAAAAATTATTATGAGCCGGATGAGGACAGGCAGGAAATCCCCATAGAAAATTATGTGGCGGATATTTACGCGGAAGGGGAGATTATTGAAATCCAGACAAGGCAGTTTAACCGGATGCGGGACAAGCTTTCCGCCTTTCTGCCCCTTTATCCTGTCACCATTGTGCATCCTATTCCCCGGGAAAAATGGATCATCTGGATTGACGAGGAAAGCGGCGAGCTGAGCAATAAAAGAAAATCTCCGGTAAAGGGAAATCCCTATCTGGCCTTTCCCGAATTATATAAAATCAAGATGTTTTTAAAAGATCCTAACCTGCGGCTGAAGCTTGTGCTGATGGATGTGGAGGAATACAAGCTTTTAAACGGCTGGAGCAGGGATAAAAAGAAGGGCGCCAGCCGTTATGACAGAATTCCCACAAGACTTGTGGAAGAGGTGGAAATCAACTGCCTGCAGGATTATATGCAGTTTGTTCCCTATGAAATAGACGGAGAATTTACTTCCAAGGAATTTGCCCGGGCGGCTCACATCAATGTTTCTCTGGCGCAGACGGTGCTGAACATTTTATACCATGTGGGCATCCTCACCAGGGTGGGCAAAAAAGGGAGCATGTATTTGTATGAGATTATAGAGATCTGAACGTTTCCGGAGGTTATAATCCGCTTGTATTTTAAAAGAGTCTGTGTTAAGATGTTTTGCAAGTGAATAAGAGTATTACAGGTGTCGGAGGAACTTTATTTTTGTTTGCTCCGGTGAAAAGGGAATCAGG
>CAZAMX010000304.1:0-3619 GCA_964486095.1 uncultured Acetatifactor sp.
TGCTGGATAGATTATACCACTCGTTTTATACGTCTATCAAATGGGGTATAAGGCAATGTTCCTGACCGGTTTTGATGCCACCACCATGAATACATTGTGGGTGGACAAGAACTTGAAAATGCACGGATTGATTCAAGCATTTTCAAGGACAAACCGTATTCTGAATTCTATCAAGACATTCGGAAATATCGTTTGTTTTCGAAATTTGCAAAAGCGTGTGGACAGCGCAATTTCTCTGTTTGGAGATAAGAACGCCGGCGGAATCGTCCTTCTCCAGAGTTTCAAGGACTACTATTACGGCTATATTGGAATGGATGACAAGCCCCGCCCCGGCTATGCGGACATGGTTGATGAGCTGACAGAGAAATTTCCTCCAGGCCGGCCGCGGATTATCGGGGAGCAGAATCAGAAAGACTTTATCTCGCTGTTTGGCGCACTGCTCCGTATGCGTAACCTTCTCTCATCTTTCGACGATTTCAAGGGGAACGAATTGATTTCTGAACGGGATATGCAGGACTATCTTGGCCGGTATCAGGATTTGCGGGACGAATGGAACGAGCGCCGGGGGCGCGGGGAAAGTACGGACATTATCGACGATATTGTTTTTGAGATTGAACTGATTAAGCAAGTGGAAATCAATATCGACTATATTCTCATGCTGGTAAAGAAGTACCACGATACCCATTGTGAAGATAAGGAGGTTCTGATTACCATCAAAAAGTCGATCGATGCCAGCCCCGAACTGCGAAGCAAGAAGGCACTGATTGAGAATTTCATTTCCGGCATCAATGATGTGGAGGATGTGATGGCCGAGTGGAACAGCTATATCACTGAGGAACGGGAGCGGGAACTTTCGCAAATTATTTGCGAAGAAAAGCTGCGTGAACCGGAGACAAGAAAATTTTTAGAGAACGCTTTCCACGACGGCGAAATACGGACTACCGGCACGGATATTGACCGCCTGATGCCGCCGGTCTCCCGTTTCAGCGGTGGCGGCGCAAGGGCGAAGAAGAAGCAGACAGTCATCAATAAGCTGAAAGCGTTCTTTGAGCGGTTCTTCGGCATTGGCGGTTTCGCATTTGCGGAGGCTCCAACCAAGAATAAAACGGTGGATTATGCGGACTTCATGGAAGAACAAGCAGCCATGATGGTTGCGGAAGAACCTACTCCATACGGAAACAAAACAGAGGAATAATCATATCAATGGCGCCTGGCCTTAAAATGTTGGGCGCTTTTTCAATTTTTAACCATCTCTTTAGAATTTCTTTTTCTTTTTCTGCCAGATTGATTTAAGTTTCGGCGCTATAGTGATGCCAACAAAGGAGAATACTATGGACATCGAAACACTGACTCTTTATTTTACCAAATATGGCGCCATTGCCATTTTCATTATTGTTTTTCTGGAATACCTGAATCTTCCCGGTTTCCCGGCAGGCATTATCATGCCACTGTCAGGTGTCATGGCTGCAAGGGGAAATATTCATTTTGCCTGGGTTATGGTGATAACGGTTGCCGCCGGATTGCTGGGCAGCCTGATGTTGTACGGCCTGGGCCGAAAGGGCGGCGAGGTATTCGTAAATGCCTATGTGAAACGGTTTCCGAAGCAGAAGGACTCTCTGGAAAAGGTGTTTGACTGGATTAGAAAAAGAGGCTGTCTCGGTGTGTTTTTGGGCAAGCTGATTCCCATGATCCGCACGCTGATCTCCATTCCCGCAGGTGTGATAAAAATGGATCCTGTAAAATATATATGCAGCTCAACCGGCGGAATCTTGATCTGGAATTTTTTGTTTGTAGGCGCCGGTTATGTGCTGGGAGATCAAGTGTTTAAGCTGCTTGGCGCGGCATGAAAATAATCGGCGGCCGGAATCAAGAAAGCAAAATGCTGTCAGCCAGGCAGAAATCCAAATAGAAATCCAAGCGGAAAAAGCCAAACAGAAAGCCAGGCAAAAAGTCAAGCAGAAAAAAGCGGAAGGAGAAGAACTATGCGGATCGCACTGATGACAAATAATTATAAACCTGTAGTTGGCGGCGTGCCCATCTCCATTGAACGGCTGAAGCGCGGGCTGGAGGCCTGCGGGCACTATGTAACTGTCTTTGCACCTTCCTATGAAGAACAGGAGCAGGAGGAAAACGTGTTTCGGTATGCCACCTTCCTGAAAAAATTTATCGGCGGAATCGTGCTGCCCAATCCGTTTGACTTTAGAATGATACAGGAATTTAAAAATCAAAAATTTGATGTGATTCATGTGCATCATCCCATGCTGATCGGCCGGACGGCAGTTTATCTATCTAAAAAATATAATATTCCTCTGGTATTTACCTACCATACCCGCTATGAGAAATATGTGGAATGCTACACAAGAGGAATTGCACGGCCAACCAGGGTGATGCCGGTTTATCTTCATACCTTTTTAAAGCACTGCGATTTCATTTTTGCCCCTACGGCCGGCATAAGGGATTACCTTGTGAAGGACTGTAAGGTTCCTGCACACAGGCTGGGCATTCTGCCTACGGGTATCGAAGAGAAAAATTACCGGGTGACAGAGGCGGAAAAATATAGGATTCGGGAACAATACGGATGCAGCGCTCATGGCAGGGAAGAAATTCCTTTCCTGCTCACGGTGTCCAGGCTGGCGCAGGAAAAAAACGTGACTTTTTTACTGGAAAGCCTGGCTCTGTTTAAAAGCCGTTACAGCAGGCCCTTCCGTATGATAATCGTGGGAGACGGGCCGGACCGGAACGCATATGAACGGCTTTGCCGGGAGCTTGGCCTTGCAGACGAGGTGGTCTTTACCGGGATGCTGCCAAATGAAGAGACAGCGGCTTATTTCGCGGCGGCAGATGCGTTTTGTTTTGCCTCGAAGACGGAGACGCAGGGGATTGTGGTACTGGAGGCCTTTGCAGGCGGAACGCCGGTGCTGGCACTTCGGGCTTCCGGGGTGGAGGATCTGGTAGACACAGGCGTAAACGGCATTCTGACAGCCGAGGATAGGAATCTTTACGCAGACATGCTTCTGGATTTTTGTGAAGGGCGGCTGGATAAAGTCCGGCTGTCGAAAAACGCTTATGCTTCCGGACTGCAATACCGGGAAGAAACTGTTGCGCAGGAGGCGGTCCGCGTCTATAATGAAGTAGTCAGTGCGAAAAATACGAAGTCTGCAAAGCAGGCGTTTTCATACTGAAAATTGCATGAGGGGAAAACAGATAAATGGAAAATAAATTTAAGATTTTAGTGGTGGAGGACGACAGGGATATTCGGGAGGGAATCGAAATTTACCTGCGGAATCAGGGCTATCAGGTCTTTCAGGCCGCCAATGGTGCGGAAGGATTGAAGATCGTAGAACAGGAAGAGCTGCATCTGGCCATTGTGGATATTATGATGCCCGTCATGGACGGCATCACCATGCTGATGAAGCTGCGGGCCATGGAACAGGAATTTCCGGTGATTATGCTTTCGGCCAAGTCGGAAGAGGTGGATAAGATCATGGGCCTTAACATGGGAGCGGACGATTATGTGACAAAGCCCTTTACGCCTCTCGAGCTGCTGGCGCGGGTAAATTCTCATTTAAGAAGATATTCCAAGTATCTGGAGGCAGTAAATACGGAAGTCAGCGGAGAC
>CAZAMX010000305.1:0-3613 GCA_964486095.1 uncultured Acetatifactor sp.
GTGTTCGGATTATGGTGGAAGATATTGAATTTGCCGAGAGCAAGAATGCTTCCGGCGGCAACGGAGACGGCGGCTATCATAACGGCTACAACAACGTCGGTTATGCAGGCGGCGGAAATGCACCGGCAGCTTCCGGAGCGGGTGACGGCTTTATGAACATCCCGGATGGTATTGACGAGGAGTTACCGTTTAACTAAGTTTGAATGAGACAGGAGGCAGACAAAATGGCTTATAATAAAGCAGAGAAACCCGATGCACCGGTAAGGAAAAAGGGTGGGATGCACAGAAGAAAGAAAGTATGTGTATTCTGCGGAAAGGATAATGTAATTGACTATAAGGATACCAATAAGCTGAAGAGATACGTATCCGAGAGAGGCAAGATCCTTCCCCGCCGTATTACCGGTAACTGTGCGAAGCATCAGCGGGCGCTGACCGTGGCAATCAAGAGAGCACGTCATATTGCGCTGATGCCCTACGTTCAGGATTAACACAATCATGAAACAAAGGCCGGCCAATTCCGGGATGTCATTCCCGGGATGGCCGGCCTTTTTGGATTGCTGTCAAGGCATCCTTAAGCTTTATGACTGTTTCTTCACCGGTCCGGTAGAGCCTCGAAGAATCAGCGAAGGCTCAATTAACTGCAGGGGAGGAAGCGGCGCGGAATCATAAACTCCGTCTACGGTAGCAATCAGCTTTTCGGCAAAATGATCGTAGTTATAATCAATGCTGGTGAGCTTTGGAGTCACCACATTACAGATCAGTGTGTTGTCATAGCCCACCACGGATATATCTTCGGGGATCTGCAGTCCATGTTCCTGAATGCAGTTCATAACGCCTGCGGCGGCGGAGTCGTTGATGCCGATAACGGCCGTGGGGAGATGATCCAGTGCTAACAGCTTCTCGGTCTGACTGTAGCCCGTCTCGTAATCATATCCGCCGAAGTTTTCATAATATTCGGGGCGGCAGGGAATCTGGTACTTTGCCAGAATCTGCTTGTAGCGTTTCCTTTTTTCGTAGGAGGAGGCTACGGTATCCAGTCCGCCGATCAGGGCGATGTCCCTATGTCCCAGGGTAATTAAATGTTCCATGACCAGATCCATAGTTTTAATAGCGTCAATACGCACCTGATAGCAGGAAGTGCCATCCAGCTTGCCGGTGAGGATAACCGGAATGGAATTGCAGACCTGGTTTACTTTATCAACGAATGCCTCATTGGAGTGCAGATCATCCGAACGGCCGCCAACCAATATGATGGCATCTACCCGCTGCTCTTCCATTAGGATCAACTGCTGCTCTTCAATACTCTGCTGCCCCAGAGAGTTTTCCAGCAGCAGGGAATAGCCCTTTTCCCGCGCCGCCTGTTCACAGGCCACAAACAGCTTGGCGTAGTAGGGGTTGCGGACGTCGGCCATAATGATGCCGATAACCTTTCTGCGGGTTTCGGACAGGCTCCTTGCCAAAGCGTTCGGGCGAAAATTATACTTGGCAATGACTGCCTGAACAGCTTCCCATTTGTCGGACCGGACCCTTGCATTGTTTGTCAGCACCCTGGACACAGTGGCCGGAGAAACGCCGGCTTCCCTGGCAATATCGTAAATTGTGATCTTTTTTCCCTCTAAAGCTCGTAAGTCTTCCATGGCAGTAATCAATTCCTTATCTAATTAGTGAAAGCGATTTCAAGACAGCCGCTTCAAAGCTGCCTTAAAATGCCGGCTGTCGTATATTGTTTTCATTATATATCAAACAGGTGCGTTTGTCACTAAAAACGCAGCAACATTTGTTACAGTTATTCTATAGGGCGGGCGCCCGACATGAAATAAATTGCAGGGCAGAACCGATACATTCAATGTAACAGGAATATTCGATAGAATCGTTTTCTCCCATTTTTGGTATTTTTGAGAATTATAAATCATAAATAAATATATGCACAAAAAACATGGCGGCAAGTTTGTACAAAATGACAAATTGAACAACGACATAAAAAAATTGAGGAAAAGGCATTGACAAAATGACCAGAAAAATTTATCATGTAATCATGAAACCGATTTCAAAATGGTTTTGTACCGGATGTAACAATTTGAAGTTTCAGGGGTGCCGGCTTACGTAAGAGGGCTCGGCGGAGATTTCGGATGGTATTTTCGGTACGGAAAATAAAGGAGGAAAAGGATGAAAAAGAAAGTTGTGGCATTAATGATGAGTGCTGTTATGGCTTTCTCGCTGGCGGCCTGCGGCGACAACGCTGCGACCAATGGCAGCGGCAGCGCTGATCCAAATGGGGGGGGCAGCTCTGAGCAGCCCAGTGAGAGTACGCCGGAAAGTTCACCGGAAAGTACGCCTGAGTCGGAAAGCAAGGGGGATGAGCCGGTAGTTTCCGCGGAGCCTACGGTGATCCGTTACGGTACCCACTGGGTGAACGGGCTTGATCCGAATCATGTGGATGACGTGACCGGAGAATACACCATGGCCGAGGGGGAAAGACAGGCAGCGCTTGCGGCACTGGATGCGGTCAAGAGTGAGTTGAACGTGGAATTTGAGTTTGTGCAGTTCCCGAACGATACCAGGACGGATTTGATGACCAGCGTGCTGGCCGGAGATCCCATTTGTGATATTGCGGTGCTGTGGGGCGGTTCCGAGGCTACCGTACTGGCGCAGAATATTTTACAGAAGCTGGATGATTATACAGGCCTGTTTGAGGACGAAGAGGCAGCCTGGCTTCTGGATGACGAATTGTTCGGACATTATTATCTGTTGGATAACGATATGGACTTTGTGCCTTATTTCCCGCTGATCGTGAATCTGACCATGCTGGATAAGGTAGATTCCTTAAAGGATGCTGACGGTAAAACCATTTACCCCATGGATCTTTATCTGGAAGGCAATTGGACCTGGAGTACCTTTGAAGATTACCTGACCAAGGTAGATGCTTATTACAGCAGTGTGGCGGCTCCTGCGGACGCGGCACATTATGACACGGTTCAGGCATATGAGACGGATTTCCGTTATGCGGCGCTGGCAGCCATGTATGCCAACGGCAGCGGTATCTACAGGGACGGCGCGATTGCGGCGGATTCCGACGCTTCCATTGAGGCGGTGCAGTTTATCGAGAAGCTGCGGAACGCGGAGCTTTTGACGGACTGCGGACTTTATGACGACGGGTATGTGCCCCGCTGGTGTGAAGGCGGAGACGACTTCGGACGGGGCGCTACGGTGTTTACGGATGCTCCCAACTGGCGGATTGGGGATTATGCTTCCCAGTGCGGTGACCGTGGAGAGAGTATTGCCATCATTCCCTGGCCCAGAGCAGACCGTCTCGCAGCTGACAGCGAGGACTACAGCCCGGTGCTGAATATGGGCGACAGTGTTGGCATTTTAAAGGGCAGCAAAGTGGATACAGAGCTTGCACTGAAGGCATATATTCTTTATTGGAACACTTATTGGAAGACCCTGGGCGGTGTGGATTCCGTGACGGAGTATAAGAATACGGCTGCTGCGGAGCGTTTGGCAGGCTATGGTGTTGACCTTTATGACGAGAACTTTGGTGATGACGCACTTGCCTGCTTCCAGGCAGTTGCCAACAATGTGGCAGGTAATCCTGCGGGTCTGCTGGGCATCT
>CAZAMX010000306.1:0-3607 GCA_964486095.1 uncultured Acetatifactor sp.
TAATGATTTAATAAAAGATCATTTTAATGAAAGTCAAGAGATTAGATGTCCTAATGGTCATGTTTTTTCATTTGAAAATTATGATGAAATGAAGGCATATGGTATGAGTTGTCCAACGTGTGCTGCGCAATTGCATCAATTTGTGGAATGCAAGTTGGAGACGACAAATAAGCATATATTAGACGTTATTAAAGATTATGTTGACAAGTCGTTAAAACTGAATGATGAATTAGAATATCAAATTCTAAATTTTTTGGGAAATAATAGGGAAGGAGATTTTAGGGCAAGTGCAATAGCAGGGGAATTAGATTGCACATATCAGCTGATTGCAAAGAGAAATCAGAAACTAATTGATAGGGAATTGGTTTGTGTAAGTAGAGATGATGGACAGCGGCGGTATTACAAAATATCTCAGTATGGACTAAAAGAACTTGAAAAAAGGAAATGAATATTAAGTAAAATTATACTCTGGGAGATATACATAAAAATAAGGTGTTTTTGGAGAGAACCTAAAAAAGATTAAGAATCGTAGAAAAATAATGTGAGGATAACGGGAACGCATGATGATTATTCAGAATAACAGCTTTGCGTTATGTGGGTTTGGTCACTTGCTTTTTAAGGGCCGGCGTGTTATTATTTTAACGATTGGAGCGGCTGTGCGGCGGTTGCCGCAGGCTATGCGCAAAACAAAAAGAGAAGGCTTAAAAGCAGAAAGGAAGCAAAAGTATATGAAGCAGGGATTTGATGATGTGATTGCAAAGGTGAAAAGCTGTGAAAGAAAAAGGATTGCAGTGGCGGCCGCGCAGGATTCCGCTGTGCTGGAGGCAGTGCGGGAGGCAAAGCATCAGGGCATTGCGGATGCGGTTCTGGTGGGAGATGAGGCTAAGATCAGGGAAATAGCCGCATCCATGGATATGGATCTTGCAGGCTATGAGATCATTGACGAGCCGGATATGGTGCAGGCGGCGTTAAAGGCGGTGAAGCTTGCCCATGAAGGTAAGGTAGACATGTATATGAAGGGCCTGGTGGATACCAAGAACTTCTTAAAGAGCGTACTGGATAAGGAAGTGGGCTTAAGAACAGGCGGACCGCTCTCCCATGTGTGTGTATTTGACGTGCCTTGCATTGACAGGCTTTTGTTCCTGACGGATGTGGCATTTATCACCTATCCCACGCTGGAGGATAAGGTTCACATTATCAATAATACGGTTCCCGTGTGCAGGGCCTGCGGCGTTGAGAATCCTAAGGTTGCGCCTTTGGCGGCGGTTGAGGTGGTAAATCCCAAGATGGAGACCACGGTTGAGGCGGCTGAGCTGACAAAAATGTGTGAAGAAGGAGAGATTACCGGCTGCGTTGTGGACGGTCCCCTTTCCCTGGATCTGGCCATTGACGCGGAGGCGGCAAAGCATAAGGGCGCTACGGACAGAAAGATTCAGGGGGATGCGGATGTGCTGCTGTTCCCGGACATTCATGCGGGCAACCTGGTATATAAGGCCATCGTACATATGGTGCCGGGGGTAAAGAACGGGTGTATTTTAACCGGAACCAAGGTGCCCGTGATTCTCACCAGCCGTTCCGATACCTTTGAGACCAAGGTAAATTCCATTGCCCTGGCGGCGGTGGTGGCCGAAGAGCTGAAAAAAAATGCTTGATTTCATAAATAGCGCAACAGGATAACAGGAGGGAAACAATATGTCCATAAAGAGCTTGATTATTAATCCCGGTTCCACTTCCACCAAAATCGGTGTTTTTGAGGATGAGAACCTTTTATTTGAAGAGACCCTAAGACATTCTACCGAAGAGATTTCCCGGTATGAGACTATTTTTGACCAGAAGGATTTCAGAAAGCAGATCATTACGGATCTTTTGGCGGCCAAGAATTTTGACTTGAAATCCCTGAATGTGGTGGTGGGCCGCGGCGGTATGTTAAAGCCCATTCCCGGCGGAACCTATGCCGTGACGGATGACCTTTTGGCGGATCTGCGCGTAGGGGTGCAGGGACAGCATGCTTCTAATCTGGGCGGTATCCTGGCAAGGGAGATTGCAGATTCCATCGGTGTGCCTGCTTATATTGTGGATCCCGTGGTGGTGGATGAGCTGATGCCCATAGCCAGGTATTCCGGTATGCCGGAGATTCCCAGAGGAAGCATTTTCCATGCTTTGAATCAGAAGGCAGTGGCAAAGAGATATGCCAAGGAGATCGGCAAAGCATATGAGTCCTTAAGGCTGATTGTAGTGCATATGGGCGGCGGCGTGTCCGTAGGCGCACATGAAGGCGGCCGGGTGGTGGACGTGTTCAGCGCCTTTGACGGAGACGGTGCGTTCTCACCGGAGCGCGCGGGCGGCGTACCCTGCGGGGCGCTGGTAAAGCTGTGCTATTCCGGAAAGTATACCGAGAAGGAAATATACGGCAAGCTCATCGGTAAGGGAGGCTTTAACGCTTATCTGGGCACCAATGATATGCGGGATGTGACAAAGCGGGCCAATGAGGGAGACGAAAGGGCTGCGGAGGCCAAGCAGGCATTCCTGCTGCAGGTGGCGAAGGACATTGGCGCCATGGCCTGTGTACTGAACGGGAAGGTGGATCAGATTATTCTTACCGGCGGTATTGCTTACGGCCAGGATGTCTGTGATGTGCTGAAAGAAAGAACGGGCTGGATTGCGCCTGTTACCGTATATGCCGGGGAAGACGAGCTGCTCGCCCTTGCCCAGGGCGCACTGCGCGTGATGAACGGCGAAGAAAAGGCGATGGAGTATTAATTGAACAGAAATAGAAAAACCAAAATGAATATATGGCGCAGTGTATCGCCCATGAAGCTGATATTGGGTGGTTATCTTGCTATTATACTGGCAGGGGCAGTTTTACTGTCCCTGCCGGCAGCAACCAGAGGACCCGGAGGAACACCCTTTTCAGACTGCCTTTTTACGGCTACCTCGGCCACCTGTGTGACGGGACTGGTTCGTTATGATACCTTTACTCACTGGACTTTTTTTGGGCAGCTGGTGATTCTGGGACTGATCCAGACGGGGGGCCTGGGGTTTATGACGTTGACGATACTGGTGATGGTGGTGACCAGGCAGAAAATCAGTCTGAACCAGCGGTCCCTGATGCAGAATTCCATCTCTGCGCCTCAGATCGGAGGAATCGTCCGCATGACAAAGTTTATTGCCATGGGGGCGTTTACTGTGGAACTGACAGGGGCGGTATTGCTTAGTGTGGTTTTGATCCCTAAGTTCGGTGCGGCAAAGGGAATCTGGTTTTCCCTGTTTCATTCCATATCGGCATTCTGCAACGCAGGCTTTGACCTGATGGGCGGCAGCAGCGGGGAGTTTTCCTCTCTGACGGGAATTTCATCCGGTTTGGGCAGCGGAGGCGCCTGGTATTTTACCGTGGTGATTATGCTGCTGATCTTCCTTGGGGGCTTAAGCTTCTTTGTGTGGTATGACGTAATACACAGCAAATTCCGGTTTCGGCATCTGAAGCTGCAGAGCAAGATGGTATTGTCCATCAGTGTGGGTCTGGTGATATTGGGTGCTTTGGCTCTGGCGCTTTTGGAATGGGGGCAGCCCATGCTGGCAGGGCTGGGGACCAGCGAGCGGATCAATG
>CAZAMX010000307.1:0-217 GCA_964486095.1 uncultured Acetatifactor sp.
GTCTGCATTGAGAACAACGGCAGGCTTTTTCCTGTTATTGCCCCAGGCGGCGTGACTTGCTGCAAGGCTGAATAGTTAGTGCCTGAATGCGGCTTGCAAAAAAAGCTTGCAAATACCGGATGCTATGGTAAAATGAGGGTGACAATCGAATAGTGAGAGGTTTATGAATCGAAGAGGAGAAGAGTATGAAAAAGAAACTTTTGAGTTTACTTTTAAC
>CAZAMX010000307.1:227-3606 GCA_964486095.1 uncultured Acetatifactor sp.
GCGGCTCAGACGGTACAGGAGAGTCTTCGGGGAATAATTCCTCAAAGGGTACATCTGCTTTGGAGCCGGCAGGTGATCCGGTCTACGGCGGCTCCGTTGTTGTAGGAATACAGCAGGATATTGACAGTCTTGACCCACACAAAGCAAATGCGGCAGGAACTAAGGAAATTCTTTTTAACATCTTTGAGGGCCTGGTAAAGCCCGATAAGAACGGCGATCTGATGAAAGCAATCGCCAGCGATTACACCGTTTCCGAGGATGGTCTGGTCTATACCTTCACCTTGAGAGAGGGTGTAAAGTTCCATAACGGCAGTGCTGTGACGGCTGAGGATGTCAAGTATTCTCTGGAGAGGGCTTCCGGCCTTCTGGACGGCACACCGTTAATTTCATCATTAAAGGTCTTAACAAGCGTAGATATAATTGACGAAAAAACGGTTCAGGTCACAGTGGGCAGCGCAAATACGGAGCTGATTTACAGCTTTGTGGCGGCCATCATTCCTGCTGGCAGCGGGGAGGATGAGAGCGGGACACCCATCGGTACCGGACCGTTTTCTTTTGTGTCCTATACGCCCCAGGAGGGTATTGTGGTAAAGAAGAACAATGATTACTGGCAGGAGGGGCTTCCCTATCTGGACGAGGTGAATTTCAAGATCGTCACCAGTACCGATACGGCTCTTCTGGAGCTGCAGGGAGGTTCAATCGACATTTATCCTTACCTGACGGACAGCCAGGCAAACGAGCTGAAGAGCAGCTTCCAGATCCTTTCCGCTCCCTCCGCCGTGGTGCAGGCGCTGTATTTAAACAATGCTGATCCGCTTTTAAGCGATGTGCGGATCAGACAGGCGATCTGCTATGCGCTGGATAAGGATGAGGTCAATGATTTCCTGGCGGGGGGGAATGCTTCCATCATCAGTACGGCCATGCTGCCCACTCTGCAGACCTATTATGTGGACCTGAATGATACTTACGGCACCGGGGCCAATATTGAAAAGGCGAAGGAGCTGATGGCGGATGCGGGTTATCCTGACGGGTTTGACCTGGAGATCACCGTTCCCTCCAACTATGAGTATCATATGCAAACTGCGGAGGTAGTTGTGGAGCAGTTAAAGAAGGCAGGGATCAATGCGGTTATCAATCCGGTGGAATGGAACACCTGGCTTGAGGAATGCTACAACGGACGTAAGTACCAGTCCACCATCAGCGGTCTTACAAGCGATACCACGCCGGGCTACATGATGAACAGGTTCCAGACGGATTCCAAAAAGAATTTCATTAATTTTGCCAATGCCGAGTACGATCAGGTGTATGAAAAGGCAGCTGGCGCCATGGATCCGGAGGAAAAGGCGGGATACTACAAGCAGCTTCAGCAGATACTGTGTGATGAGGCGGGAAGCGCGTTTATCCAGGTGCCTGCCATCACCATTGCGGTGAATCCAAAGCTCGGAGGATATACCTTCTATCCTGTGTACGTACAGGATATGAGTACGGTGTATTATGTAGAGTAGGTATAGGAAAGGAGGCGGTCTCGTGAAACTGTTTATTAAAAAAATCATCACTCTCATTATGACATTGTTTCTGGTTTCCGTGGCTGCCTTCCTTGCTTTTCAGATTATTCCGGGGGATGTGGTCACTTCCATTCTGGGAACGGAGGCCACGCCCGAAAGAGAAGAACAGCTTCGGGAAGAGCTGGGATTGAACGATCCGCCTGTGGAGCGCTATTTTAAATGGGCAGGGGGTGTGCTGCGGGGAGACTTTGGACGCAGCTACCAATATTCCAAAAACATGAATGAAATGATGCCGGTGGCGGAACTGATCGGGGATAAGCTCCCTGTGACGCTCTGGCTGGCCGGGGTGGCCATGGTGCTGATTATTTTCGTGTCCATTCCGCTTGGCGTACTCTGGGCAAAGAGTACAAACCGGTTTCTGGATGCGGCCCTGGGGGTTATCACCCAGGCCACCATGGCCATTCCCTCGTTCTTTTTGGGGATATTGGTGACCTTTTTGTTTGGAATTGTACTCAAGTGGTTTGTTCCGGGCGGTTATATCAGCTACAGGGAAAGCTTAAGCGGTTTCCTGGGCTACCTGCTGTTCCCGGCGCTGTCCGTTGCCTTGCCGAAAATTGCCATGACGGCGCGGTTTTTAAGAAACTCCATGTTGACTCAGATGCAGGCGGACTATGTGCGCACGGCCTACAGCAAGGGCTGCACCAGAAAACGAGTCATGTACGGACATGTACTGCGCAATGCCATGATGCCGGTAGTTACCTTCCTCGGTATGATTATTGCGGAGATTGTGGCGGGCAGCATCGTGGTGGAGCAGGTCTTCGGACTGCCCGGTATCGGACGGCTGCTGATCAGCTCCATCAATAACCGGGATTTCCCGGTGGTGGAAATATTGATTCTTTATATTACCTTTGTTGTAATTTTTGTATATTTTCTGGTGGATATTCTGTATCGGGTCATTGATCCCAGGATCAGTGAGAAGTGAGGGCAGAGCGCTCTTCCTCACATTGGAGAATAACAATGAAAATATTCGAGAAAAAATTTGACGGCGGAAAATGGAATAAATATCTGACGGCAGGCCTGATTATGACAGGCCTGGCATTGCTGCTGGGAATTTTGGGATTTTTCTGGACCCCTTACAGCACCACGGCCATGTCCGCCGCAGAAAAATTTGCGGCGCCTTCCCTGCGCCATCTTTTTGGCACGGATAATTTCGGACGGGATATATTTTCCAGAGTGATGAAGGGCCTGAGTACCACGATTGTGATCGGCTGCCTGGTGGTTGCCTTTTCGGCTGCTGTGGGTATCCTTCTGGGAGCTCTGACAGGCTATTTCGGGGGTCTTGTGGATGAGATTGTCATGCGGATTACCGATGCCGTCAACGGCTTTCCCAGCATCCTTCTGGCATTGGTGCTGATCAGCATTCTGGGTAACGGAAGGCAGAATGTGATTCTTGCTCTGGGTATTGTCTTTATACCCAGCTATGTGAGAATTGTCCGCAGCGAATTCATCAGGCTTCGGGATGCGGATTACATTGGACGCGCAAGGCTCATGGGAGTAAGCAGAATGCGGATTTTGTTTGTGCATATTCTGCCCAATATATTTTCCGTGTTTTGGGTCTCGGTAATGATCGGCTTTAATAATGCTATTTTGGCGGAATCGGGTATGAGCTATCTTGGAATCGGAGTACAGCCGCCGGATGCCAGCCTGGGGAAAATGCTTTCGGATGCCCAGGGGTATCTGCAGAATGCGCCCTGGTACGCTCTTGCGCCGGGCTTGACGATCGTGTGGGTAGTATTGGGTTTTTCTCTGTTCAGCGAGGGAATACGGCGACGGGGCTAAAAGACCTGCCGCCGTAGAATTGCTGAGTGTAGGAG
>CAZAMX010000308.1:0-3603 GCA_964486095.1 uncultured Acetatifactor sp.
GCAATAGAAGAGAGAAAGGGAGAAAAATAGAATGAAAGAGAAAATTGTACAGTATTTTAACCAGCTGTTTGAGGATGCGCCAAAGACACGGAAGGCATTGGAGCTGAAACAGGAATTGACTCAGAATGCTCTGGACAAATATGAGGACTTAATGCAGGAGGGGAGGTATTCGGAGGAGGATGCTTACCAGAACGTGATCCAGTCTATTGGAGATGTCAGCGAGCTTTTTGATGATCTGGAAGAGAAAAGCCTGTTGGAGCTTTCGGAGAAAGACAGGAAAAAGCGGGCTATGCTGAAATCTACAGCGGTAGGCTTATATATTCTGGCCGGAGTGGTATTTTTTGGCCTGGAGATGATAAGTACAAGTGTTGTGGGCTATCCTTTCGATGGAATCGGGCTTGTGGCAGCCGGCCTGATTTGTATTATACCTACCATCATGCTGGTTTATGCGGCAAATATGTATCCCGGCTACAGCAAAAAGGAAAGCACAAATATGGTGGAAGAGTATCAGCAGGAAAAATATCGCAGCGGCAGAAATAAGGAGATTATGGGTGCTGTCAGCTGTATCATTTGGACGGCCGCGCTGGTGTTGTATTTCCTGATCAGCTTCAATCTGGGCGGTTGGCATATTACCTGGGTTATCTTTCTGATTGCGGCCTGTGTGCAGTCGGTGGCCGCATTAATCAACAGCCTGCGCAAGGATAAGGAGAGGAAGTAACAATGAAAAATGCCAAGGTTGTATTAATTATATTTTTAAGTGTGATTATTTTAGGGTTATGCGTACTGCTGGGCATGGGAATTGGCGGGAGGATGAGAAGCGGGAGCTGGCGGGACGGCTGGAATGCAGGTGTGGGTGGTCCCAGTCGTCTGGTTCAGGAGCAGGAATTTCCCGTGGAAGGTATTGGCAGCATTCAAATTGATTATACAAGAAGCAGCAATGATGTAACCATATATGAAGCGGAAGGAGACTCCATTATTGTGCGGGAGTATGCCAGCTACGAAGCTGCTGACAGTGAGCTTGCTCAAGTGAAGTGCCAGTCGGGAAAACTTACGGTCAAAGGCCCCCGGCGTGTCAATGTCTTTTTCAGCATCAACAGATATATTTATACGGAAATTTATCTTCCTGCGGATTATTCCGGTGAACTGAAAATTAATACGGCCAGCGGGGAAATCTCCATAACCATGGATCTTTTGCTGGAGGGACCATTGAATCTGTGCAGTACCAGCGGGAACATTTATGCCGGCAGTCAAAATCTTCAGGCTGAGAAGATTAATGTATCATCCACCAGTGGAGAGATACGGCTGCCAGTGCTGGATGCCGGTGAAATAAATATGAGCACTACCAGCGGAGATATATGGATTGATCAGGCGGATACCTTCGTGTCCTGCAGCTCGACCAGCGGCGGGATCATTATTTCCGGCGGAGCAGGAGACAGGAGGTTAAGCAGCACCTCAGGGGACGTTCGGGTGGACGGCCTTTCGGGAAGTATTCAGGTCAATACTACGAGTGGTGAAATCATGATTCGGGGAGAGCAGGGCGAGGGAAAGCTGCAAAGCACCAGCGGAGACGTGCTGTTTTCCGTGGCGGAGCTTACCGGAGATGTTTCCGTCAATACCTCCAGCGGCGAAGTGGCGCTGGAACTGCCGGAGCCGGCTTCCCTGGATTTTGAGGCAAGTACCGCCAGCGGGGATATCAATACTTTTTTTGACGGAAATTTGAGTTTTTCCAAGAGAGGAAACCATGCCGCGGGAATTGTGGGCGGTGGCGAAAGAGAGATAAGGATTACCACCACCAGTGGAGACGTAAATATAAGAGCGCAGTAATGCAGTAATTGCTGCCGTCAGAGAAACATCAGTTTAAGTCAAAAGGTCAGCCTGCGCTGGCCTTTTGATTTGCCGCAGCCGGCCTGCAAATTGTAATCTTGAAGATTCGGTATCCGGTAACCGCAATGAAAAGCTGTTGAATATAGAGGCATATTGGTATACAATCAAATCAGCGGCTTATGTCAAATGGGATTATAGGTTTATAAAGCAGATCTCGCAAAAATGCCTGCCCGTTTTTACAAAGGAGAGGTCTATGAAATTCAACAGAGAGCAGATAACGATTTCCAATCTGTGGGACGTGATTGTACGGCATGCGGGAGAAAGCTTTGCCACAAAAAAGGGGCTGCCCTTTGCTTATTCCATTAAGGGCGGGGAACTTTTTACCGATCGGAGAGAGCGCTCCATTACCCGCAGTACTTTTGAAAAAGCATATGATAAGCTGGAGAGAGACCAGTGCGGAGATAATGCGCCCAGGCGGATCGTGGGACCCAAGACCCTGAACGTTTACGGGGCGCCTTATGTGTGGGCTGTTTTTGTGGGGATCGGCCTGATAGAAGAGGAAATGCAGTACTGTCAGGAAGAGCTGGATTTGTAGGGCACATTGCCGTACTTTTCTGCCATTCTGCTGTCGGTGCTATAAATGTGAAATTGCCTATGATCATGTTTTTTATCGTTTTGATATAAAATGTCTTGACATGTATTTTGTAAAGCCTTACAATAATTTTATTAAGAGTAATCTATAAAGACCGTGCATTTCGCACATTCAGGCAGAATCTGCCGCTTTACTCAAAACAAACATGGCAGAAGCCTGACTCATGTACAGCTTCCTGCCGGACAAAGGAGGATTTACATGGGAGGCACTGGCAATCCTGTTTAATGCTCCGGCTTTGTGGAAAAAGTGGAAGGAAATGCAGAGTATGAAAAAGGAAGGGGAGGAGTACGATATGTGTCAGGCATTGCTGGAATTACAGGAAGAAAGTAAAGCAGAGGGAAAAGCGGAAGGAAAAGCGGAAGGAAAAGCGGAAGGAAAAGCACTGGGGATTGTTCAGGGAAATTTGGAGAAGACCAAAACGGTTATAAAAAATATGCTGGAGAGAGGGTTTTCTGATGAGGACATTTGTGCGCTGGCAGAATGCAGCGTTGAAATGATTGACAGTTTACGATGAGGCAAGGACGGCAGAATATGGAGAAGTATGTGTAGAAGAAAGAGCAGAATTAGAGCGTTAACATTGTTTTTGGTTATGATATTGATGTTGGGAGGTCTAACGGGCTGCGGAAGAAGCAGGGAAACTGCGAATATCCGTATAGGCTCCCTGAAAGGGCCAACCTCCATGGGCATCCTGTTTTTAATGGATAAGGCGGAAAAAGGAGAGACGGAGGATGCTTATGAGTTTCGAATGACTACCGGGGCAGACGGGTTGTTGCCGCTGATGGTGAAGGGTGAATTGGATATAGCTCTGATTCCTGCCAATATGGCGGCAGTCCTGTATCAGCAGACGGATGGCGGGATTGCGGTAATCGACATTAATACCCTGGGCGTACTCAGTATCGTCACGGGATCTTCGGAAATAAAGAGTGTTGCAGACTTAAAGGGAAGAACCATATATTTGACGGGGAAAGGAACCACGCCGGAAGCATCACTCAGATATGTGTTGGAGGCAAACGGTTTTACTGCAGCCGATTATACGTTGGAATATAAATCCGAGGCGGCAGAAGTGGCGGCTGTTCTGGCAGAGGAGCCTGAGGGGATCGGGCTGCTTCCCCAGCCCTTTGCCACTG
>CAZAMX010000309.1:0-3602 GCA_964486095.1 uncultured Acetatifactor sp.
AAAGATGTAATCCGCCTCTCTTTACGCAGCCTGGCCAGCTTGTCCAGTGCCTCCTGATATTCCTCATTATAGATACAGGCGTCAAGGTGAAAAATCATCTTGTTTCCTTGTATTTCATAAGCAAAAAATTACTGTCATCTGTAAAATCTAGAAATCCGTTATATTTTCTTAAGGGAAGACTTTTTTCCTGCCTGCTGCCGTTTACCTTAAAAGAAACAGTATAAGCTTCCTTTGCTCCAAACAAATATTTTAAACTCATTTCACTAAAAAGATGATAGTTCTGATACGGGTATAAAATCATTCTGCTTTTTACCAGGTAAATATTTTCATGAGGTATTCTTTTGGCCATAAGCGAAATCAGTTGTTCAACTGTTATACCGTTAATCCCCATAATTTGTGCATCAGCCGGTATTTCTTCGTATCCCCTGTTGAGAACCAATGTGCTGCCGTCTTCATTCCAATCGCATGGCAAAGGAATACAATAATCTTTTTCCGAATAAGGCACTTCAATATTTGTGTGGCCATCCTGAAAAAAGGTGGTTAATTCTGTTGCTGCATTTATAAAGCTCTCGTATGAAGATACTTCACCAGCCCTTGCCTGGTATAGCCTTGCAAAGCAGTTTTTAATCTGTTCGTCCGTGAGTATGGCGGGATGCTTCTGCAATGCGGCATATAAAAATTTAAAATCTTCTCTAAGCTCATCATGATAACACAAGCCTCATTCCCCTCCCCGAATCCTTTTAAAAAATATGGGCCAGCCCCGCATAGCCGAAACTGATGGGCTTGATCCCGTTAACAAAGCGAATGTGATAGGTTCTGTTTGCTTCGTCAACTCTTTCTATGATACCCTCGCCAAATACCTTGTGCCGCACCTGGTCCCCTGCCTTGTAGACCACCGGTTCCCGCTTGTCAAATTTCCGGATCTGGCATACACATTCCGCCTTAAGCTCTGCGGGAATACTGCCAATGATGTCCAAAAGCTTATCGTCAATATCAAACACGAACCGGGAGGGCGCCTTGGAATAGCCCTTCACTCCAAAACCTTCACTCTCGGTAAGATACAACCGCTTTCTTGCTCTGGTAACGGCCACAAAGCAAAGACGGCGTTCCTCTTCCAGCGCATCGTTTTTTCTCTCTTCCAGGCTTCTTGCCGAGGGGAAAACTCCCTCGGTAAGTCCCACCAGGAACACATTGTCAAATTCCAGCCCCTTGGCCGTGTGGATGGTCATCAGCTTCACACAGTCGTTCTTTTCCTCTGTATCGCTGTCACGAAGTAAAGTGATGCCCTGGAGGAACACCGTCAGCGTCAGCATTTCCCCAAACTCATTCTCCTGTGTGACAATGCCCCGCAGCAGCTCCGTCACATTGTCCAGCCGTTCTATATCGCCGCTCTCCCGTAGATACAGCTCATATCCCGTCTCCTTCAGCATCCCCTGCAGCAGCTCCGACACGGGCAGACTGTCAGCTGCCAGCCGCAGCCTCTCAATGGTTTCCACAAATTCCGCCCCCCTGCAGCCCTTCATGCTTTCATGGCGGCAGAGAGCTTTCAGCGCGGCGTAAAGAGAAGTGCCGTTTTCTTCGGCGTAAGCCTGCAAAATGCCCATTTTGATCTTGCCGATTTTCCGTCTGGGCGTATTGATGATGCGTTTGAAGGAAAGGTCATCCTCCGTATTATCCACAAGCCGCATATAGGAAAGCACATCCTTGATCTCCGCCCGTTCATAAAAGCCCACGCCTCCATAGACCGTATAAGGAATGTTCTCTGACAGCATTCCCTGCTCCACAGAGCGGGACACATAATTAGAACGGTAAAGCACGGCAAAATCAGCATAATTACCGCCGTTTTCCTTATGTGCTTTTATGCTGTCACAGATAAATTTAATCTCTTCCTTGTCGCTTTTTCCGTGAAAATACTGCACCGCACTGCCCTCTCCAGCGGTGGTAAAAAGCTCTTTCCTGACACGATTGTGATTCTTTTCAATGAGGGAATTTGCCACATCCAGGATTTGCTTCGTGGAACGGTAATTTTCATTCAGAACAATATCCTGCGCCTTGAAGCCATATTGATTTTCAAAGCATTCGTTGTTCAGCCAGCCCTCGAAGTCCACAAGCACGCTCATATTGGAACCACGCCATTCATAAATGTTCTGGTCGGGATCTCCGACGACAAACAGGTTTTGATTCCCCTCTGACAGGCGGCGGATCAACTTGAATTCCTTAACGGTAATGTCCTGGAATTCGTCCACCATTATATAGCAGAGACGCTCCTGCCATTTTAAAAGCACCTCCGGATATTTGCCAAACAAATAAATGGTAAAATTGATCAAATCAAAAAAGTCCAGCCCAAAGTATTTGCGCTGCTTTTTAATATAGCGGAAAATGATCTCGTCGGTTTTCTTTTCGCCCGTAAGCGTGGAATAGTCGAAATTCGGATCGGACAGATATTCCACATAGGTAAGGAGATTTTTATAATATCGAATCTGATCTATCATAAATTTAAAACTGGCGGTGTCCATTTTCACCCCCATTTCGTCATACACCTCTTCGAGTATTTTTTTCTGGTCAATGTTGTCCAGGACAATAAAATTCTCCGGGTAGAAAAGCCGAAAGATTTCTTCCCGCAGCACCCTAGTGCAGAAAGCATGGAGGGTCGCCACAAAGGAGGTATCAAACTCTTCACCCAGCATGGCCTTAATGCGCCGCTTCATCTCATTTGCCGCCTTATTGGTAAAGGTGATGCACAGTATATTGGAGGGCGATATGCCAAGCTCCTGAATCAGATAAGCATATCTACGGGTCAGGGTTCTGGTTTTGCCCGTTCCCGCGCCGGCGATCACCCTCACATACCCCTCCGTGGCCATCACCGCTTCCTGCTGTTCCTTATTTAAGCCGCTTAAAATATCCACACTCATCCTGTGTCCTCCACGGTTCTGTTTCGTCTTGACTCACAGCCCAAAACCAACAGACAGGCTTATCAGTTGAAGCGCTGATGCAGGCGGTATCGCCTCCTGCCATAACCGCCGTCTGCGTGATTCTGCACTGTTTCCATTTTACACAGACTGACAGGAAATGACAAGCCGCCGGAAAAATTTCGCAAGATTTATCAATCCCCTCGTTATGTACTGCTGTAGAAAGTAAAATCTGTTGCGCCTTGACTCGAAAAATCCGCTATGATAAAATCAAAACACTACTTTTGAGGGGTGAAAAGGCATCATGAAAATACAGATCAGGAATGCAAAATCCGGCGACTACCAAACCGTAGATACAATTATGAAGCAGGTCCAGCAATTGCATATTGACTGGAGACCGGACATTTATAAATACTGCGAAACCGTCCTGCCTATAGAAATTTTCGAGCAGGCAGTGAGGGATGAAACTTTTTATGTCGCGGAATACGAAGGAACAATAGCAGGCGTTTTATTTATCGCCTATCGCCACATAGAAAATCCGCTTCAGGTAACAAGGAACATTATTTTTGTTGATTCCATGGCAGTAGACGAGAAATATCGGGGAAAGGGAATCGGACACGCCTTTTTCGATTTTCTCAAATCTTTCAAAGCCGAAAAAGGATATGACGGTATTGAATTGCAGGTGAACGCCAA
>CAZAMX010000310.1:0-3599 GCA_964486095.1 uncultured Acetatifactor sp.
CGCACTAGCGCTAAGATCAACAACGTTGCCCTTTATATCAAGCTTTCCGCCTTTTCAGGTCGAATGGATAAAGTTCATGGGTGGCTCGCCGATAAAGCCTGCCACAAACATATTCACCGGATTGAAATAAAGATCATAGGGAGTTCCTACCTGCTGACTATACCCCTCCTTCATGACCACAATCCTGTCAGCCATGGTCATGGCCTCTGTCTGGTCATGGGTTACATAGATGGTGGTAGCGCCCGTTTCACGGTGAATCTGTGTAATCTCGGAGCGCATGGTAACCCTCTGCTTGGCGTCCAAATTGGACAAGGGCTCGTCCATAAGGAAAATATCAACCTTACGGATGATGGCGCGTCCGACTGCCACCCTCTGTCTCTGTCCGCCGGAAAGCGCCCTGGGTTTTCTGTCAAGATAATCCGTCAGGCCTAAGATACCCGCAGTCTTCTTTACCTTCTGCTCAATCACGTCTTCATCTACGCCCTGAAGCGTCAGGCCAAAAGCCAGGTTATCATAAACCGACATATGGGGATAAAGGGCGTAGCTCTGGAACACCATTGCCACACCACGCTCACGGGGCCCCTTTTCATTGGCCCTCACTCCGTCAATCAGGAAGTCGCCCTTGCTGATGTTTTCAAGCCCTGCAATCATACGCAGCGTTGTGGACTTTCCACAGCCGGAGGATCCCACGAATACAATAAACTCACCCTTTTCGATCTCCAGGTTAAAGTCATGAACCGCGTGAAACCCGTTTGGATAAATTTTGTTGATTCCTCTCAAAGTTAAATATGCCATAACTACGCTCCCACTTTTCCTTAATAGTCTCTATTATAAAATACCAATAGCCCGAAATATTGTGACATACAGAAAAATCGTCACCGTGCTGACCAGGCTGGTCCATACCACCAGCTGACCCGCCAGCTCATCATCCGCATTCATTTCCTTTGCCATAATGGCGCTGGCAACCGCCACCGGCGTTGCAAAAACACCTATATAGGCAGCGAAATGTTCTCCCGCAAGCTCCGGCATAACAGTCAGATGCAGGAAAAACGCACCGGACAACCCCAGCACGGGAACCACTACCGTCCGCATCAACGTGCCAAAGAGAATCTCCCGCCACAGCCTTGACACGGCGGAAAATTCAAATCTTCCCCCCAATACCATCAGGGCAAAGGGAGTACAGACGGACTTAAGATTTTCCAGCGCCTTATATAAAAACCGCACATTACTGATCCTGAAATCAATCTGCCAAAGAACCAGCAGCTCCCGTACCCCCAGGGTCATAATCCCTAAAAAGGTGGCAATGATCAGCGGATTTTTAATAATTCCCCAAAGGATCTTTCTGACATCAATCTTTCCCTTTTGACTGCTTCCGTTGAAAACAGTAAGGGCGATCACACTTAATACATTAAACAAGGGCACGCAAAATGCCGACATTACTCCTGCGGCAGCGGCTCCCCCGGCGCCAAAAAGGGACTCTGCAAGAGGAAGCCCAATAATCGCATAATTGGAGCGAATCGTGGCCTGAATCAGGGATCCCCGCTTTGCACTGTCCTTTGTAAAGATACAGACCACCACAATGGCGAGAAAAAATAATGCCGTCACCATCACAATGCCGTACAATACAAACTTCATGTTGATACTCTTCAGGCTTTTGATTCCGTATATATTATAATACAGCAGTGCCGGAATCAATACCCGAAAGGTCAGCCTGTTTCCCGTATCTAAGAATTCCCGCCCAAGAAGCCCCGCCCTTTTTAAGAAGTATCCCAAGGCTATCATCAATACTATGGGCAGAACGGCGTCTGCCGCAAAGATAAATGCGTCGGCCATAATTTATAGTTTATCCAGGGGAAAATAGTCCCGCAGATACTCATCGGTGGCTTTCACCATCCGGACAAACAATTCCCTGGCATCGGCAAGAGCAAGGCCCGAACACAGGGGCTGGTTTACAAAAGCCTCAAATATTTGACGAAAATCACGGTTTTTAATGCCGTAATAAGCATTTTCGATATTTTGTGCATTCCGAAGCACGAGAGCGTTCACGTCCCCAGGCAAAGGCTTCGCTACAACAGGCTTCACACTGTTACGGGAGAACACGCAGTTGGTCTCTACTACGGAACCAATGGGCATTCCTGCCATCTGCCCCACATTCAGGGTGTTGGCATTGGAAACCATGGGCGGAATCAACCCCAGAAGAGCCTTCATCAGCTCAACCACTTCCTCGTCGCTCTTTACCACCTTAATTTCTTCCTTACCGTCCGCAATAAGACGAGACTGATTCACCTTATTGATCCGGTCCTGTTTCCGGTAGCTTACCGTAGTCAGATGGTACAGCCAATTCTCGGCATCTGCCTTATCCTTCAGATACCAGGATCGATCCATAAACTCCACAAGATGCCTGTCGCCTGCCGCTGCCAGAACTCCAAAGCGCCGGAACAGATCCATCTTTACCTTGTTCCCATAACGGAAAGGATCTTCTCTGAAATCATCCGGCTTCACACCAAGATGTTCACAATAACCCTTATCATAAAATCTGTCAATAAACTCCGGCAATATTTCAAGCATATCCCTGCCTTCTTAATTATCCTATGTAATCCAGGTAAAATGATTGATGCCGCAGGCGTCAATCACCATCTCCCTGCGATTCGGCCTGGGTACTCCCAATATCTCATGAGCCACACAGCATAAAAACTCCTGGGCATGAAATACTTCATGACAACAGCCGAAAGCCTTTATTTCCGGGAACACATCATAAAGAGTCTTAGTGCAGGCTGTCATGGGGTTGGTAAGATTAATCACCCATGCCTGGGGGCAATGAGCTTTGATCTCTCTGGCAAAGCCCTCATAAATGGGCACCGTGCGCATAGCACGCAGAACTCCTCCCGGCCCCACAGTATCGCCTACGGACTGATAAATTCCATATTCCTCAGGCAGATGGACATCACTCTCCATTTCATCAAAAGTTCCCGGCAAAATGGAGCAAGCGACGAAGTCCGCACCTTCCAGTGCTTCCCCGATTTCGGTATAAACCTTGTAATCCCATTTTGATATGGTTTCGGGAGCACGATTCATTACCGCGCCGATCTTCTGATTTAATTCTGCAGCGGAAACCTCAATATCATACAGGGCAATTTCTCCGCAAAGCCCTTCTGCCAAAGCCAGGTCCGTCATGAACACTCTGGCCCAGGCCTTAGAGCCGCCACCCAAATAGGCAATTTTGATTTTTCTCATAATTACTTTCCCGATACCTTTGCATTCGCGTCATGAACAACTTTTACAATCGTATTTTTAATGGTAATAAACAACATATCAAATCCGGTAAACAAAAGCCCGAATAAAAGAGGCTCCACCGGCACGGCTACCGTCTGCGCGGTCTCCACATCTCCCACCAGCAGGGTGTTGATAACATTATAGGCCCATACAATGCAATACAGCAATACACCTGCATATAACACATTCAAAAATATGGTCCAGAATTTCCGGAAGGGAATCAACATCCATTTGTCACCGGATCCCTTCTGTGATTCAAAATAGTGCAGCAGGTTATTTACAAGCAAATCCATGGATAATACAAGACCAACCGCCAGCACAAACAT
>CAZAMX010000311.1:0-3585 GCA_964486095.1 uncultured Acetatifactor sp.
AAACAAACGAAGCAAATTTGAAACATGTAATGGAAGAAGATAAGATCAAGAGGAGGTGCCTATGTTCAAGCTTGTGACGGATAATATGGCGGATCTGCCTGCGGAATATCTGCGGGAGCATAAGGTGGATCACATGTCCTTAAGCTATATACTGGACGGGGAAGTGTATGGGAAGGAGCGGGAACTGGATTACAAAGATTTTTACGGGATGATGCGGAACGGCAAAATGCCCACCACTTCCCAGGTTAATCCGGAGGAAGCAAAGGCTTTTTTTGAAGAGTGTATCCGGGAGAATAAGGAGATTCTGTATATCGCCTTTTCTTCCGGCTTAAGCGGGACCTGCAACAGCGGAAAAATCGCGGCGGATGAAATCATGCAGGAGCAGCCCGATGTAAAGATCGTGGTGATTGACAGTCTGGCAGCTTCTCTGGGAGAGGGGCTGCTGGTACATAAGGCGGTACAGATGCGCGATCAGGGGAAGAGTCTGGAAGAGACGGCTGCCTGGCTGGAAGGACATAAGCTGAATCTGGTGCATGCGTTTACGGTGGATGACTTGTTTCACCTTCACAGGGGAGGCAGAGTCAGTAAGACGGCGGCTATTCTGGGAACCTTGATTTCCATAAAGCCCAAGCTGCATGTGGACAATGAAGGGCATCTGATTCTCATCGGTAAGGTAAGGGGACGAAGAAAATCTCTGGATTCCCTGGTGGATTACATGCAGGCAAAGATGGGCGAATGGATGCAGGAAAATAAGGACGATTATGTCTTTATCAGCCACGGGGACGCGCTTGAGGATGCAGAGTATGTGAGGGATCAGATTAAAAAGAGATTTGGCATGGAGCATTTTATGATTAATAATGTAGGCCCGGTAATCGGAGCGCACTCAGGGCCGGGAACGATTGCGTTGTTCTTTATGGGGGAAGAAAGGTAGCGGTATGGCGCAGGATAAGGAGGGCAGGAAGTGAAGAAGAGAAGCATATCAGTCCGCGGGCTGTGCGCGGTGCTGGGCATAGGAGTAATACTGTGCGCTGCCGGCTGTGGAAACTCAGGCCGGGATTCAGAGCTGCAGGCCGGTACAGAGGAAGGCGGTGACGTGCAGCAGACAGGTTCGGGAGAAAGCGGCGACGTACGGCAGGCAGGTTCGGGAGAAGGCAGTGGCGTACAGTCGAATGATTCGGGGGAAGGCGGCGACATACAGCAGGCGGGTTCGGAAGATACAAAGGGACAGGGAGAAATGATGGGTGAGACAGGAACGGGCTCAGATTATATTGTAGATTATGAGGGAATCGCCAAAGCGGAAATTAAGGCCGGCGTCAGCGTACATGATCCCTCCATTATTAAAGCGGACGGGAAATATTACATATTCGGCTCCCATATGTCCACGGCAGTTTCCGAAGATCTGCGTCACTGGTCATCTTTAGGGGACGGCTATCAGAACAGCAATCCCGTCTATAAGGGGCTGTTGGAGAACAGTGAAGTATTTGCCTACGCAGGCAGCAAGAACAGTGTGATCCCTACGGATGACGGCGGCTTTCATGTGTGGGCACCGGATATATTTTATAACGAAGCGGCAGAGCTTTATTACCTGTATTTCTGCACCTCATCAACCTGGAATGCTTCCAATCTGTGTTATGCAGTCAGCGAAACGATCGAGGGACCCTATGAGTGGAAGGGGGCTATGATTTGTTCCGGTTTTACGGAAGGCTCACTGAATGCTACCGATGTGACGCAATATGTGGACAGGGAGGAAGCCAAGGCACGGTATATCAAGGCCAGCGGGGAATACAATTTTGACAGGTATCCCAATGCCATTGATCCCACGGTGCTTTACGATGAAGAAGGGCGGCTGTGGATGGTATACGGCTCCTGGTCAGGCGGCATGTTCCTTTTGGAGCTTGACCCTGAGACGGGGGAGGTCATCCATCCGGAGGCGGATGAGGAAAATCAGGTGGATCCATATTTTGGCAAGCGACTGATGGGCGGTCTTCATACCTCCATTGAGGGACCGTATCTATTGTATGATAAAGAGAGCGGCTATTATTATCTGTTCGTATCCTACGGCGGCCTTGTGAGAACCGGGGGGTATCAGATCAGGGTGTTCCGTTCCGAGACCATTGACGGCCAGTATGTGGACATGAACGGGAAGTATCCCCTGGATACCGGAAACCTGAAGCAGAGCCCCTACGGGCTGAAGCTGTCCGGTAATTATTATCTTCCCAGCCTGCCGATGGCATATATGGCTACGGGACATAACTCTGCGTTTATAGACGATGACGGGAAAAAGTATATTGTGAATCATACCAGATTTGATATGAATTCCGAGTATCATGAGCCGAGAGTACACCAGTTTATTGTCAACGAAGAGGGCTGGCCCTGTATGCTTCCCTTTGCCACGGATGGCGAGACGGTCAGTGCAGACGGATATGAGAGGTTGGAGCTGGCAGGCAGATATTATGTGATCAATCAGGGAACGGCCATTAACGCCGAGATCGCGCAGCCATTTATTCTCTATTTGGAGGAAGACGGCAGTGTGCGGGGAGAGGGTGTTCAGGGCAGCTGGGAAGCAAAGGCAGGCAGCTGTTTTATGAACATTACCTATGGGGATAAGAGTTACAGCGGTGTGTTTTGTCAAATGAACGATGAGGCCGGAACCCAGGTGATGACTTTCAGCGCCGTAGGCAGCAACGAAAGTGTCTGGGGAGTGAAATATTAGCAGCCGAATTTTGAAGGAATCTTGACGGGAAAAACATAATATGCAGGATAACTTGCAAAAATAAAGAAAATCTCTTGCTTTTCAGGATGGAAATGCAGGAGATTTTTTCGTTTTGCATTTTTTGTGGCAAAATGCAATTTTATGTAATAATAAATTAAGCAATGCTTAATAATGTACCAGAGAGCGCCGCTTTTACTTAAGCGGTACTTGGTATACAATATATGCGTCACTTAAAGGAGGCGCTGGGAGTCAGCAGTTCGGCGGTTTCTCAATGGGAGACGGGCGGCACGCCGGACATATCGCTCTTGCCGGTCCTGGCGGACAGGCTGGGGGTTACCATCGATGCTTTATTCGGGCGGGAGGAAATTACACAGGAAAATATGGGAGAGGCTCTACCCCGTTATCTGGCGTCGCTGCCGGAGGAAAAACGTCTGGAGGAAATCTGCCGTCTTATGTGGGGGGGATGAAAGCATTTCTTACAAAGTTCATTAATTCCGGGGATCAGCTTACCGACAGCATTGATCTTACTGATAGCATTGATTTTTCCGGCGGTCAGAAGCAGCGGATCGCAATTGCCAGAGCATTGATCAGAAACACGGATTTCCTGATTCTCGACGAAGGTACGTCCGCACTGGACGAGCAGACTGCCGTGGAAATTGAGAACGAGCTTTTAAAAATAGAGGATCTTACGCTGCTTACCATCACCCATCATCTGCATAAACCGGAGGAATACAACGAGGTTTTTACCTTAAGTGAAGGGATGCTTGTCTGATCCGCAGCGTTGAGGAATAAAAACTTTTCGCACTAAAATATTCAGTTTTCATGCAGGATGTCCTCCTGTGCGGTAAAATAGAGTTAAGAAATTTTTCGCA
>CAZAMX010000312.1:0-3580 GCA_964486095.1 uncultured Acetatifactor sp.
AAGGTTTCCACTACCCGGGGCGTCATATCCTGCAGATTTCCTATGGGCGTTGCGCACAAATACAGGGTTCCTGGCATGTTATTTCCTCTCTGTAAGCAACAATAGAATCCACGCTTCGCGAGTCTTCTATTGCCATGAATCATATAACAGCTTGGGCTTGCAAGCCTAAGCTGTTACACATTATAAATCAAATCTTCTTTAAGTGCAATTCGTTTGAAAGGAAACCTTCACGATAAACAGATCCGCGTTGAATTCCAGCTCAAACTGGCCGCCGCAGGCCTCCGTAAAGCTCTGGGCAATGGAAAGCCCCAGGCCGCTCCCGCCGTCGGTACGGCTTTTGTCCCCTCTGAAAAAGCGCTCCGTAAAGTTTTGATCCTCGTCCAGCTCCATATGAGAAGTGTTTTTCACGCTCGCTATGGCCATCCTTCCATCCGTCTTCAGGGACACATACACTCTGGAACCCTCCAAAGAGTACTTGAGGGCATTCTGAAACAAATTTTGAAATACGCGGTACATTCTCTGCCCGTCTGCCAGGATCATCACCGGCCTCTCCGGGATCTCCGTGCGGAAGGATACGCTGCTGCCCTGGATTTCCTCATCCATATCTGCCAGCGTCTGACGCAGCAGCTTTCCGAAGTCCAGCTCTTCCATGTTCATGGGCAGCTCTCCGGAAGCGGCCTTGCTCACCGCAAATACATCCTGCACCATATTTTTCAGCCTTTGAGATTTTTCGTCCAAAATCTTTACATAATCCTTCACATGCTCCGGCAGCCCTTCCTCTTCCTTCAAAAACTGCACATAGCTGATAATCGAAGTCAAGGGCGTTTTCAGATCATGAGATACATTCGCAATCAGCTCCACCTTCATGCGTTCGCTTTTCATCTGCTCGTCTACGGCGCCGGCCATACCCTGACGGATATTCTCCAGCTGCCCCATGACAGTTTCCAGATCCTTTCCTGCGGCTTCACCCGGCCCGTCTTTTCCGCTTCGGCCGCTCTTTTCACCTGTACCGTTTTCACTGCCGCTGCTGCCATTGCCGTCTGCTCTGTCGGCATAATCTCCGCTGCAGATCTCCCCGATCCGCGCCGCCAGCGCGTCCACCTCTCTGGCCGCCTTTACATTCTTTCTTCCCACCAGACAGACCGCCAATATCATCCCCAGCGTGGCAAACCCCCAGGACACAAAAAGCCCATCTGTATCACAATACCCCCTCATTTCCTCCGCAAACACCACTGCTACCACCAGCGTCATCATACTGAAAAAGATCACCACGCCGAGCAGAATTGCACTGCGATGCACCATTCTGCGGCTTAAGGGCTCCTTGATCTCCCTGACAGAAAACGTCCTGCACAATTTAGCAATCAGGCCATGTTTCCACACCTTCCCGTTGTGTTTAAGGTCATTTACGGTCAGATAAATCATCCAGAACAGCACCACCCAGAACATACCGGACAGATTGCACAGATCGGACAAAAGCCATCCTACATACTCAAATCCTGCTGCCGCCCCGCTGTCGTAAGCCTGCGTCAATTCCCACCACAAATCATAGGCGCCGGTGTTTCGAAAATAGTCCCCCATCCCTGCGCACAGCGTGCCAAAGGCGCCAATGAAAAGTAAAAGCTTGCATTCCACCCAAATCCTTCCCTGAAAAGCCGCCAGCTTTTCTACCGCCTCTCGCCTGCTCTTCCGGCAGAAGCAGGAAAGGACAAGCAGCGCCAGCCCCGCAATACAGCATACCAGCTCCCGACGCAAAAGCTTTTTGTCCGCCTGCATATTATACTGCATCCAATAAAGCCCGTTATCCTGCTGACGGTATCCGCCGTTTTTATCCGGCCCTGCGGTATAAAGAACCGGCTCCTTTGCGGCGGCCATACAGATCACAGCCTTCTTCATCTCTTCGTTCGCCGGAAAGTTGCGGTACCCGGGAACATACCAATCATTTTCCACCCGATAATAGCCGTCTCCGTAAATGTCCACTTCCTTCCCGTCCTTTGTGATCCTTACCTTTTCCCCGTCAAAGTACAGCAGAAAATTATAGCCCTCCGGGGCCTGCAGACTGCCGGCGGACAGGGTCAGATCCGCATTGGAATACAGTAATTTACCGTCATAGGAAATACTGTACAGCAGGTTTTTGTCCTCCTTCATGCCGCCGAGATACGCTTTCGTCATGCTCTCCTTCTGTTTGGCAATCCGCTCCTCCCTTTTCTTTATCTCTTCCTCCGTAAGCGGTCGATCAGCGTCCTGCTCTAAGTCCTGCGGAATCGGAACCGGACAAAATTCGCCATACTCATTATAGTACCATTCGTTCCAGGCCTCCCAGTCCTCCTCCGACACCTGATAAGCAGTGGTAACTCCATCTCCCCCCTGCCGGAGAAGCATATCCTCCACCACGGCAATCTCTCCCGCACTTTGCGTGATCTGCTCCCAGTACTCTTCTGCAAACGAGTCGCCGCTATAATACCTCCCGTATGCCGGGCAGCCGTTTACCGCAATGGCCAGAAAGTTCTCCAGACAGTTTGAAATATGCCATCTGAAATTCTGGCTCTGCTGATAATCGTCCGTCTGCGCTTCCGGCGTCCAGGGCCTATAACGAAGCAGCTGCGGTAAGCTTCCAAGAGTCAAACTGACCCCCAGAAAAAAGACAAAAAAACTTAAAACTTTTCTAATGCTTTTCCATTTTGTATCCAATTCCCCACACCACCTTTAAATATTCTGGCTCTTTTGGATTCAGCTCCAGCTTTTCGCGGATGCGTCGGATATGTACCATCACCGTATTTTCCGAAGCATATGCCTCTTCGTCCCAAACCCGGCGGTAAATTTCCTCAGCCGGAAAAATCCGGCCGGGATTACGCATGAGCAATTCTATGATACCGGTCTCCTTGGCGGTCAGTCTGACAGGCTCCCCGTCTGCGTACAGTATTTTCTCGTCCGTGCGGTAAACCAGCCTGCCGTTTCTGATCTCGCCGATCCTGCTTCCCGCATGAATGTCTCCCAGACAGGTATACCTGCGCAGCTGGCTTTTTACCCGGGCTGCCAGCTCCTGGGGATTATAGGGCTTACACACATAATCATCCGCCCCCATGGACAATCCCAGTACCTTGTCGCTGTCCTCACTCTTGGCGCTAAGGACAATAATGGGAATATTCTGCTTTTCCCTGATGCGCATCAGGGCCGACAGACCGTCCAGCCTGGGCATCATTACATCGATCAGCACCAGCCTCACCTGCCTGGAAGCCAGTATATCCAATGCCTGCAGACCGTCATAGGCCTTCAGCACCTCATATCCCTCCCCTTCCAGGAGAATACTGATTGCTTTCACGATCTCCCTGTCATCATCCACCACCAATATGCAGTCGCTCATACTTATCCTCCATACATTAGCTTCATCCAAAGGCTGTAATCAGAATACCCCGGACTTTTTACAAATTGACCGCAGGTTTTCTTACAAATTTCTTACAGGTTCCAGCGCGGAATTAATAGCCGTAGGTGTCACGGATCTCCGGCATATACTCCCCCGGAGACCGAAAAACGATCAAAGGCCGTTCTACTTTCATACGGGGTCTTCCGCCCCGAACAGCCT
>CAZAMX010000313.1:0-3573 GCA_964486095.1 uncultured Acetatifactor sp.
AGACTTTCCGATTCAAAGCTGGTTCGGCTTATGGCAGGGTCAACCTTTTTTGTATACCTGATTCACCCTTTTTGTCTGGAAAAGCTGGGGCTTCTGGGAATTAAGGTTATTGCATATCCGGTGGTTTTATCCATTCCGCTCATGACCCTGGGAAATTTTGCCGCAGGTATGCTGGCCGGATGGCTGACAGGCAAGATTCCCGTAATCGGTAAATGGATCAATTTTAAGTAAACATACAGGAACAGAATACAGGAGGCTTTTTATGTTATCTCAGAATCTTATCAGAGAGGCGCTGGTGAAAGCGCTCTCTACAGGAGCGGACTACGCGGAGGTATATGCGGAACATACCAGGCAAAAGTCCATCAGTCTTGTGTCCGCCAAGGTTGACAAGATAGCCGATGCGGTGATTTCGGGGGTGGGAATTCGTATTTTCAAGGGTACGAGGTGCGTGGCAGGTTCCGCTTCCTCTCTGGATCCGGCTGCGGTGCTGGCATGTGCGGCCAAGGTGGCGGACGCTCTTGCGGGAACGCCTGAAAACGGGAACGTAGTTTTAAGGGAACGGATATTCGGGGATATTCATCCCGTCAGGATTGTTCCCGCCGGTGTGGAGAACGCCGTTAAAATTGATTATGTCAGGGAAGCATGCCTGGCCGCAAAAGATTACAGTCAGGAGATTTCCCAGGTGACGGGAGGATTTCTGGAGGTGGATCATAATATACTGATTGCCACCAGCGAAGGGCTTCTTACTGCGGACAGGCAGATTCGAACCAGAGTGAATGTTTCCGCCATTGCCAGCGACGGCAATGAGAATCAGACCGGCAGCACCGCACCCGGAGCAAGAAAGGGCCTGGAGCTGTTTGACGATTTTGACCCGAAGGAACTGGGAAAGAAGGCGGCAAAGCAGGCGGTGACCATGCTGCATGCGGGATATATTAATGCGGGTGTGATGCCGGTGGCGATTGAGAACGGTTTTGGCGGTGTGATCTTCCATGAGGCCTGCGGTCATTCTCTGGAGGCTTCCGGTGTTGCTCTCGGGCAGTCACAGTTCTGCGGGAAGCTGGGGCAGCAGATTGCCAATCCCAAGGTTACCGCCATCGACGACGGCACCATTGCAAATGCCTGGGGTTCCATGAATATTGATGACGAGGGAACTCCCGCACAAAAGAAGATTCTCATTGACAAGGGTATTTTAAAGACCTATATGATCGACAAGCTGAACGGCAGGCGCATGGGCATGGAATCAACGGGAAGCTCCAGGCGTCAGAGCTATGAGTATGTGCCTACCTCCAGAATGACCAATACCTACATAGCGGCAGGGGAGGATGAGGATAAGGACATTATCGCTTCCATAGAGTATGGCCTTTATGCAAAGGACATGGGCGGCGGCTCCGTGAATCCCGTTACCGGGCAGTTTAATTTCTCCGTCCGGGAGGGGTATGTGATCAGAAACGGTGAGATCTGCGAGCCGGTTCGGGGAGCAAGCCTTGTGGGCAAGGGATCGGATGTGATCATGAATATTGATATGGTGGGCAAGAATGTGGAGAGAGCGCAGGGGATGTGCGGCGCTTCCTCAGGAAGTATTCCCACGGACGTGGGCCAGCCCCTGATCCGCGTGTCCTCCATTACGGTAGGAGGCCGCTAAGGGAGTGAAAATTTACCTTCGGTAATTCTTCCCGGTTATACGGATTTTCGCCTGCGGCAAGGGCCGATTCGCGGAGAAGTACTAAGTTTCACGCCGAAGAATGCCCAAAGTCCGGGCATTCTTCAGCCCAATTTGGGTCTCAGCGGTAAAATGTTGGTTAGTATGAATGATAGAGAAAGGTGTGGTTATCAATATGACATATCAGGAGTTTAAAGAGGCTGTGATCGGCGTTTCCAAGGAACTGCAGGTTGCGGATTATGAGCTGTACTATACAGAGAGCGATTCCGTTTCCGTGGAGACTTACAAGGACGAGATCAAGGGATATAATACGGACAGCAGCATGGGGATCTGTTATCGCTGCATCAGGGACGGAAAGGCCGGATATGCTTCCACGGAGAATCTGACCGGGGAAGAGGCCAGATCCCTGGTACTTCGGGCTTTGGAGAACGCAAAGTCCATTGAAAGTGAAGAAGAGTCGTTTATTCACGAAAAGGGTGACAGCTATGCCGTACTTACCGGAAACATTGTGGAAGAGCCTTCCGGAAGCGAGCTGACAGAGGCTGCGCTTGCGCTGCAGAGAGAACTGTATGCGGCGGATTCTCGCGTGGCGGACGGCACACAGAGCTATACGGCATACGGCAGGAGTACTTATGCCCTTTATAATTCCAGGGGTCTTGACCTGGAGGATAAGGCCTCCTATGCCATTTGCGAGGGTCTTGCCCTGGTACATGAAGGGGATGAAATGTACGACGGCAGCAAGGACAAAGACGGAAGTCTGGCGGATTTTAATTTAAAGGAGATTGCAGGTGAGGCAGTGGCAGACGCGGTGTCCACCATCGGCGCGGCCAGTGTGCCCAGCGGGAAATATAATGTTGTGTTTACCGGCAGAGCGTTTGCGGCGCTGCTTGCGACCTATGCTTCCGTGTTTTCTTCGGAGGCTGCTCAGAAGGGAATGTCTCTGTTAAACGGCAGGGAAGGGGAAAAGATAGCGGCGGAAACGGTGACAATCACCGACGATCCTTTCCATGAAAAGAGCCTGGTGAAGCGGACCTTTGACGGGGAAGGAGTGGCGACCTACAAAAAGAATGTGATTGAGGGCGGTGTGCTAAAAACGCTGCTTTATAATCTGACCACAGCGGCGAAGGCAGGCGTAAAATCTACCGGAAACGGGCAGAAGGCTTCCTATGCGTCTCCGGTGAGCGTAAGTCCCTTTACCTTTTATCTTCAGCCTGTGGAAGGCGGCAGGGAGGAACTGCTTGCCGACGCAGGATGTGGCATCTGCATCAAGTCTGTGACCGGCCTGCATGCCGGAGCAAATCCCATTACGGGAGACTTTTCACTACTGGCGGCGGGATATTGCTTTGAGGACGGAAAAAGGACAAAGCCCGTCAAGAACATTACCGTGTCCGGTAATTTTTATACGCTGTTAAAAGAAATTGAAAGGGTGGGAAGCGATCTGGAGTTTATCAGAATGCCAGGCGGAAAATGCGGCGCTTCCTCCGTGCTGGTGAGGAATATGACGATTGCGGGAGAATAACATCTTTTTACTATTCTGTGTCTGAATATTTATAAAAGCCGATACTTCGCATAATACCGGGAGGTATCGGCTTTTTTCTGCCTGAAATGCCGTTTTTCTCTTTCTTTATTTTTGTTTATATTTATTTAATTGCAAAGCGCTGGAAAGCGTGTAAAATGATAACTGTGCAGAGTCATGCAGACTGATGAGTGGGGCTTTTCAACAGGAGGCTGCAAAATAAAAGCTCATGAGCTGCGGGAAGATGAGAATTCAGGATAAGAAGGGAAAGAGTGATCAACTAGGAGAGAAAAATTGCAGCGCTGGATGTATGGCCGGTACGGCTATGATGACCTGAATCGTTTTTTAATGGTTTCGGCCCTGATCTGTATGGTGCTGTCGCTGTTCCCCAGGGGGC